>JACDEK010000020.1 GCA_013816445.1 Candidatus Saccharimonadota bacterium | reverse complement strand
ATATCCCGGGCGAAATCTTTGCCCTTGCTTTGAATACTACTACAAATACCCTGTATGTTGGCGGTGCCTTTAATAACGTTAACGGTGGAACAATCCGTAACAATATGGCAGCTATTAATGCGAGTACCGGGGTAGCTACTAGCTTTGATCCTAATATGAATGATTATGTTCGGGCATTAGTTTTGGATTCTTCTACTAATACACTTTATGCAGGGGGTAATTTTACCAGTGTTAACGGTGGTACTACCCGTAACGGCGTAGCGGTTTTTACTACCAGTTCAGATATTGCTACTGGCTTTGATCCAAACATAAATGATGAAGTCGATGCCTTGGCTTTGGATTTATCTACAAATACACTCTATGCGGGGGGTTGGTTTACTCAGGTGAATGGCGGCACTAGCCGGGCGCACTTAGTAGCTGTGGATACCGGTACCGCAATAGCCACCGGTTTTGCCCCAAATCCTAATGATGCAGTAGAAGCTATTTTACTTGATTCAGCCAACAATGTACTTTATATTGGCGGCTTTTTTACTAGTGTTAACGGCGGTACGACCCGTAATCGCTTAGCTGCATTCAATAGTACTAACGGTATGCTTACTAGTTTTGATACGAATATGTCGAACGGTGTTTTTAGCTTTGCTTTAAACACTACCGACGCCACACTCTATGCGGGTGGTAGTTTTTCTAGCGTTAATGGTGGCACTAGCCGTAACCGTTTAGCGGCTTTTGCTACGAATACAGGGATAGCTACTAGCTTTAATCCGAATATGGGCGCATTTGGCTCGGTGTATGCTCTGAGTCTGATAGATTTTGTCGCAAAATCACTCTATGTTGGAGGCCAATTTGCTAGTGTAGGTGGCGAATCACGGACTGACTTTGCGGCCTTTAGAGAGCCAGTAGTTCCACCCGCGCCCACACCAGTACCAGTTGCGCCGGTAACAACAAGTGAAACCTTGGCTCCCACAGGGCAGTCTCAAAACTTTTTTGGCGGTTTGGCTCTTTGCTTGATAGGAGTTTCATTTTTACTATCATATAAGGTATATAGACTGAGAAAAGCTTAAGTTGGTTCAGAAAAACGACGATAAAGCGCTAAGTTAAAGAGTATAATCATATTTTTGAGTAATCATAACTTAAAGTCTTTCGATAACCTGTTATGGTATACTATAAAGTATATAAATTGTTATGCTAAAAGCTGAAAATCTCAAAAAAATATACCATATGGGTGATGTTGTTGTGCCGGCAGTTAATGACGTCTATTTAGAGGTAGAGCCAGGTGAAATAATGTGTATTATGGGCAAGTCTGGTTCTGGTAAGAGTACATTACTACACATACTTGGGCTAATTGATTCCCCAACTAGCGGTAAGGTGTACTTCAAAAATCAAGATGTGAGTAAGTTTTCTGAGTCAAAACGCGCAAAAATTCGTCTTGCTCAGATGGGCTTTGTATTTCAGGAATATGCACTATTACCAGAGCTAACAGCCCTCGAAAATGTATATTTGCCAGCCCGCATGCTTGGTCGATGGCCAAGCGAGTATGAAGAAAGAGCGGTGACACTTTTAGAATCTATTGGTCTTATTGAACGTATGCACCATCATCCGCGTGAGCTTTCTGGCGGTCAACAACAGAGAGTAGCAATAGCTCGAGCTATGGTTAATAAACCAGAGATTATTTTTGCAGACGAACCAACTGCCAATCTTGATAGTACTTCAGGTAAGCAAGTAATGCAGGCTCTTACGTGGCTCAACAAACAGTTTGGTACAACTATTTTGTTTGTTAGTCATGATGCCGATGACCAAAAATATGCCAATAGGGTAGTGCACCTCTATGATGGACGACTATCTGAGAGTGCTGGTGAGGAATATAATGCGTAGTATACAAGTAGCACTATTTTTAGCCTCTCGAAGTATTTTTCGGGGAAATTTCTGGATAGGTGCAATGACAATTTTAATGATGATACTCGTATATCTAAACTTACTATTTGCCCCATCTCTTCTACAGGGAGTAATTTCTCAGATGAATTCAAAACTTCGTGACACTTTGGTGGGTAATATTACAGTCGAAAGCTCTACACCAGGATCACAGATTACTGATTCTACAAAACTTGTAGAACAAATCGTGACAATTAATGGAGTTGAGGCAGTAACGCCAGCCAGAACAATTAGTGGCCAACTAGAACTTGGTAGTGAGAGAGGAACGGCCGAGGTTTCAGGTATTGATACAGAAAGCTTTAAAGATGTTTTTACTGTTCCCCAATATATGATTGAGGGGAGTTTTTTGTCAGCAGGTGATACAGACAAGATTGTTTTAGGGGCTCAAATCGCGGGCGCTGGTAAAGCGAAGCTTGAGTTATATTCAGATAGTTTAAAGAACGCCCATACCGGTGACAAAGTAAAGGTGAGCTTTGCTAATGGTGCTGTAAAAGAATATACGGTCAAGGGAATATTTCAGTCTGAATTTGTACAAGCTGACTTAAAAACCCTCATAAATGCAGATGAGTTCAGTCAAGTGGTGCCAAATAGTGTAAACTCTGCCAGTGCTATAAACGTAAAACTCAAGTCTGATGCCAATCAAGGAAATATCAATGATCAGATTAGTGCACTTCGGTCAGATATTAAAACACGTACATGGCAAGAAAGAGCTGGTTTTGTTAAGAGTTATACTGAAAGTATTGAGGTAATTAATAAAATACTGCGCGCCGTGGCATTATTTGTGGGCTTTTTAACAATTTTTATTATTACCTATGTTGATGTAGTGAACAAAAAGCGTCAGATTGGTATCGAGAGAGCTATAGGTATTTCACCGCCAACAATTATTCTTTCTTATGAGTTCAGAGCTTTATTTTACACCCTCATAGGAGCAATACTTGGTGCAATAGGTTTTATACTTGTGGTTGTTCCGCTTGAGGCACGTTATCCATTTCATTTTCCTCTCGGAAATGTTTATTTAGATGTAAATTCGAATTTTATGATACGTAATGCTATTATTTTACTCTTGGTGAGCTTTGCAAGCGCCACATTACCAGCTTGGCGTGCGGTCTACGGAAAGATTGTAGATGCAATTTGGGGTAACTAAGTATGTACATTTTATGAGGTCTTAGGTACAATAGCCGAGCTAAAAATATATACATTATGAAACCAGATAACTATCAAGAAATTGACCCAAAAATATTGATTGAAAAAGCCAAATCTGGTGATGACCAGGCTTTTGAGCAGTTGTATAATCAATATTTTTCGCCTCTCCATCGATATATATTAATACGAGTTGGAGATAGCGATGAGGCTGATGATCTTGTACAGATAGTATTTGTAAAGTTTCACCGCAATCTTCAGGGCTGGCAAGATAAGGGCTACGCTCCCTCTGCATACCTATACACAATTGCGCGTAGTGTAATCGCTGATTACTATAGAAAAAATGCTCGAATGGGTAATAAACTAAGCAACTCAGAAGAAGTACTCACAATACTCAGTGATACGTCACAAAACCCTCATCAAGACGTTATAATAGCAGAAGAAATACAAACTCTCTACAGCAATTTACAGCGGATACCCCAAAACTATCAAGAAGTATTATTGCTACGATATATGCAAGGTTTACCGAGTAGTGAGATAGCTACGGTTATTGGTAAGAGCGACGTTGCAACCAGAAAAATGCTCTCAAGGGCAGTTGCCGCACTTGCGAAAGAAAGTTCACTAGATAACGAATAAATACTAACAATAATTATGAATCCAAAAAATCACCAAACACCAGAAGAAATAGCCCAGAATTTAAAGAAGTTTTCTCAGCATACACCCAGTAAAAAAGATTTACTGCATACTACTTTAGATAAAATTAATCTAGAAGATGTCACAGATGATCAAACAAGTCATTATGATCTACAGAGTACGAACAATACTAATTCAGAAGGGTGGTTTATGGATAAAATACGTGTTTATGTTCCGTTAGCAGCTATTGCAATTATAGTAGTGGTTGGCAGCTTGGTAGTATTTCGTAGAAGCGCTTCAGCACCAAAAACAGTCACCCCGTCTACAGTTAGTACTGACGGGCGAACAATTCCAAATGGTACGGTCGATAATGCCTTTACGGCCGTCAGTGCTGATGTTAGCCAAGAAGACATTGCTAGCCAACAGCTTATTAAAGAAGGCCAAGCGACTACCAGCGCCATTGATCAATCAGTAAAATCTCTAGGTGATATTAGTAATGATAGTAGTTTATAAAGCCATGCGAAAATTATTGCTAAGTAGTATATTGGTTGCATTAGTATTGAATTTAGTAAGTGCCAGTCAGGCATTTGCTGAAACAAAACAACAACCAAATGGTGATGGAGTTTTTTGTTCACAACTTTCTGTTACAGAAGCTCGGCTTGACTCAGCCTTAAAAAATAAACTCGACAAAGTTTCATCTGAGCGTAGTATCCAGATAAATTCTATGACAAAACGCTTTGATGAACATAGTCAAAAACTTATAGAAGACAGAGAACTGTGGGATAAAAACCGTCATGAACACTATGTGAAGCTAGAAGAGAAAGCCATGACAGATGTACAAAAACAAGTGGTTAGAGATTTTGAAGCTACTATAGATACGGCTGTTGCAAAACGACGAGCCACCGTTGATAGTGCAATAACAGCGTTTCGTAGTACTGTAAGTAGTCAGATTTCTGGGCGTACAGGCGGTGTAGATAATTTGATTACGAGCTATAAGACTGCATTGTCTGATGCCGAAATCTCAGCTAAACAAAATTGTGCAAACCCCGCCACAGTAGCTACCGCTCACCAAACATTTCGTGGTCAGCTTGAACTAGCCCGCAAAAATATTCAGGAAGACAGACTAGGGGTTGATAAGATTAATAGTAATGTACAACAGGATGCCACTGCTAAGCGTACTATTATTGATGCAGCAATAAGTGAATTTCGTATAACACTTTCTCAAGCAAGCAACTCACTTAAAAAGACACTTTCTCAGAAATAATTTCTGTGCTCACAAGTATCACTTTCGGACATACTTAAAACAAGCAAATAATACCAAAATATAAGCAAGAATGGTATTATTAAACATAAGTAGAATACATATTTATGAAATCTTCTAAACTTTCTTTACTGCGCTTGTATGGCATCTTTGTTTTTGTCTCCGTGATATTTTTAATAGGAATTATCTACGGGTATTTACAGAAAGATCCTGTGCTATTCTGGACTTCAATTATTCTCTTTGTACTTCTCGGTATAATTCGCATATTGATTATTATTCGGTCACTTTTACACAAAACTGAACAACAAAAAAAACATGCAGTAAAACTCCAGGTTGAACAGAACAAATTACTCGCCTTAGTTAATAGCCTGGGAGAAGCGGTTTTTGCTCTTGATAAAAAAGGTAGGGTGAGTGTATATAATTCGGCTGCAATGGAACTCATTGATTCACATAATGATCTTGCTGGGCAGCTATTTGATAAAATTTTACCTTTACAGAATAAAGACAATCAAATTGACCAACTAATTAATGCTACTCTTCAAGAAAGTAAGGTTGTAACTCGAGACGATCTTCATACTACAATTTCAGGTCAAGAGATTAGTTTGTATATTTTAGTTACTCCTATAAAACAATCTGGCGAGCTAGTTGGGGTACTTGTAATGGCTCGTGATATCAGCAAACAAAAGAACTTACAGCAACAGAAAGATGAATTTTTGAGTGTGGTAAGTCATGAATTACGTACTCCGGTTGCAATTGTAGAAGCCGATATTTCTACTGTTTTGTCACCAACGTATTTAGGGGGTATTGAACCAAAGACTGAAAAACTTTTACGTTCGGCTGCCCAAAACATTACATATTTATCTGGCTTGCTGCAAGATTTATCTGACTTATCTCACTCAGAAAGGACAGTTCTTGACGTAGAATTGCATAGTATAGATTCAGATCTACTTTGTAAAGAATTGGTAGAATCAATGACTGAACGTGCTAAGCTTGAAAATATTGAATTAGTATATTTAAACGAAAAAGATCTACCAAAAATTACCAGTTCTGACCAAAGAGTACGTGAAATACTTATTAATTTTTTAACAAATGCTATCAAGTATAGCGCTAGTAAGGGAAAAAAAATTGAGCTCAGTACAAAAGTTTCTCAAAAGTATCCTGGTGGAATTCAGTTTGCTGTAAATGATGAAGGGCTTGGTATTTCATCAGAAGAACAAAAGAAATTATTCCATAAGTTTTACCGCTCAAGTAGTCAAGAAGTACAAGCTATTAAAGGTACAGGAATGGGTTTGTACATTACGATGCAACAGGCAAAAAAGCTTGGCGGGGATATCTCTTTTGATAGTCAGATTGGCAATGGTAGTACTTTCTATCTTGATCTACCGTTTACTATTCCGGTAAGTAAAGTCACTACAACACAATAATAAAAATGATTATTATACTAGTGTTAAAAAACCTCATTACGTTTTTGCCAACGTGGCTTACGTAGTTCATAGCTGATCATTGAGTATATGAGTAAACCAAGGCCGCATATACTGCCTATAGGGTAGAGTAATGTTGAAAGAATACTTTGCTTTGAAACAATTGTGATGATGAGCCGGTTAATATAGCTAAGCCCAATCGCAAGAGCAAGAAGTAAAATTCCTGTAAATGAACTTGTGATCAAAAGCCAAGCAAGAATAATGCTTGGTAATAAAAGTACAAAAAAACCACCACCGCTCAGTGCGATAGTTAGAGGCATTTGAAAGTGTACGGCCGGATAAAAACGTCTAATATTTTGTGCAATAATTAAGCCTAGACTAGAGTGGTTTTGACTGGTTGCAATATCTGCCCCTAAGTAAAAACCTGTTTGCAGGCCTTTTGTTTTAACTTCAGCCGCTAAATCAAAATCTTCTAAAGCACTTTTACTGACAAGTTTGAATCCTCCAAGGGTTGATATACTAGAGCGAACAAATGCCATTATGTTAGTACTGGCGTTAACTGATCGCGGGTGAGTTTTTGCCAAAAATGCTGAAGGATACAGGCCGAGCATGAAATAATGATTTTGACTTAAAATTATCTGTTGAGCAAGACTTTTATTTTGATCTGCTGGTAATAGAGAAACTAAGCTGAGTTCTTGCTCGGTTATAAGACTAGCAATTATTGATAAAGCATTAGGGAGCAAGATCGTATCGGCACTCAACAACAACACAATTTCACCCGTGGCCTTTTCAAGTAGTTGCTGTGAGACCCAACTATTAAGGGTCCAGCCAGCTTTGAGCGGTTTTGTTTGAACTATCTTTAGTCTAGGGTCTTGAAAGCCCTGAGCAATCTTTAAAGTATTGTCAGAAGATCCCAGATCGGTGAATAGAATTTCGAATTGTGGATATTGTTGCCCAAGTATTGCAAGTAATGTAGAAGATATATTATCAGCTTGATTATAAGCATGCATAATAATTGATATTTTGGGCCATTCATTGAGGCGTTGAGTTTTTGGGCGAGCAAAGGCTCGTAAATTATAGAGAGTTAACCCTAGTTGGATTAAGAAGAATAACAATAAAAAGAATCCGAGAAGCGTTACGTAGTACTGTTTTACCCCAAATGGGTCAAATATGTATAAAAGTAGCTGACTTAGCCAAAAGCCGACTATTAGATTAAGCCACATAAAATTTTGCCAGCCTCGGTGAAACTGAGTGCTTTGGGCATCTGATTTATATTTAATAAAAAAACTCGCATTTAATACATACAGCCCTAGAAAACCAGCGGCGATAATTCCTACTGGAAAATACGAAACTGCAACAACAATACAAGACAGGCTATAAAAAAATAGAACATAGCGATTGGTTCTCTTGGCACCAAGAAAAGTCGCAATAGATTTAATCTTGGCAGCACGGTCTGGTTTAATATCTTGAATTGCTCCAAAGGCCTGGCTGGCCATACCCCAAGCAATAAATGCAATAATTGCCGGAATAAACCAGTTGGTTGACTGACCATATATTAGCCCAAATACAAAAGGCCCCGCAAAATGAATAGCTGAATTAATTGAGTCTAAGAAAGGCACTTCTTTGAACCTCAAGGGTTTTGCGCTATAGCTAAAACAAAAAAATACTAAGCCCAGCAGAGCAATACGAGCAGCAGTAGTGCCGGTATACAGTAAGTAGAGTAAAAATGGCATATTGGCTGCAGCAATTGCATACCATAGCGGGGCGTGTTTGTGTTTTTCAAGTAGACCACCCTCGATTGAGTTTTTTCGGGGATTCTTAATATCTGACTCATAGTCATAGATGTCATTTACACCATACATTAAAAGATTATATGAAAATAAGAAATATATCATTCCTATAATTCCAGTTACATCCAGGGTGTGGGTTGCTAAAAGATAACCAACGATAAAGGGAGCTGCCGTATTAACCCAGCTAAATGGACGACTAGTAGCTAGAATTTCTTTGAGAGTAAGGCTTGAGGATGAGTTAGTTTTTTTTGTCATGATTTCTTTTTATAAAATACTCAAACAATGCCGGAATAAGTAGTACGACGGCTACTAAATAACTAAAATCCTCTAGCGGTATGCTGCCAACCTTGATACCTAGTAGAGAACTAGTATTATACAGTACAATTGGCAGACTGGTGAGATATGTGTCAAAAATGAGCATTGCAGTTAGCAAGATGGCAAAAACAGCTAGCAATACTTTATAGTAGGGTAACTGAATACGAAATCGTATCAGTATAAGAATAGTAATAGCTATAAGGCTGAGTGCCAAGATAGAATAATTATACATCTATATTTTTACCTTTTTCTTGTTATTAAAAAAGTCTACTTTCTTTAGTATTTGGTATAAAAGTAGTGTGACATAGCAAAGTATAAATAAGAATAGAAACTCCTCTATAGGTAGATTAGGCGACACAATATGTATACCAATTACATAGCTTTGATTTGTTGAGAATATTTGATTTCTGATGCCTCCAATATCAAATAACAGAAGAAGTACCCAAACCGATCCAATAGCTAGTGCACTAGCTATTGGATTATTCCAAAAAGCCAGTTTATAGCGCCAATCGGCCAAAGTGAGCCCAGTAATACTAAAAACAAGCAAACAAAAATAGAAAAAATGGGTATGAATTATCTCTAGCATCTCTTCATTATACTCCAAATAAAAACCCCAATTTAATTATTGGGGCTAAAAGCAGAATCAAAAAACTTGTGCAAGACTCTGGACTGTTCAACAAGAACCGTGAAGTATGATTCACCGCCCGAATCAACCATTCGTACAAAGGAATCCTTAGAGTTGGTATCTTCAGGGTCTGAGCAAGTGAGCGTGAGCTCAAAAAAAGCATAGTCGAAGTTTGAGCCACTTGTAACAATACTGTGGCCTCGAGCATTAATTGGTACTCCAATTCGGTTGAAGCCAGACCTCCAGCCACTAATGTCCACGAATGCGAGATATTCTCGATAATCGGGACCGGGCACAAATAGTACTACGCCGTCACCCCAGACCTCGAAATCACCTAAGTAATGCTGATTTTCACTGTCGTCTTGACCAAATAGAATACGACGAGAAACAGGACTGACCGCATCAAATGTTTTTTGCAAGTATTCTCGAATTTCTGGTACGGCGTTGAAAGCATTATTGAACTCTGACTTATACCGTTCGATAATCTGGCAAATATCATTCATGTTTTCTTGGGTTAGAGACTGCATCTCTGACTCCTTTTTTTGAATGAGCGAGGTCAAGAATATTATACCTTTAGTTAGCTAGTTAACAAACCATAAGGATTCTCCTGTGATATGATAAAACTATGAAAAAGTCAGCAATTATTATTGGTGGTGGTGTAGGTGGGCTATGTACAGCTGCTCGCTTACTCAAAGAGGGGTATGCAGTTACTGTTTATGAAAAAGAAGATAAAGTAGGCGGGCGGGCTCACCGCTTAGAGCAAGACGATTATATTTTTGACACCGGCCCTACATTACTTATGATGACAGATGTCTTGTACGATACTTTTACGTTTTGCGGAAAAAACCTTGATGACTACATTGATCTTATTCAGCTAGAGCCGAACTACCAAGTGGCATTTGCCGATAAATCAAAAATTACTGTTAGTAGTAATCTGCCTAAATTTCAGGCTGAGTTAGCGCGATTTGACCCTAAAGCCCCCGAGCAGTTTTATCAATTTTTTGCAGATGTATCAGAGATGTATAGAATATCACGAAACGACTTTATTGATAGAAACTTTAATCGTATTACCGACTTTATTAATATGCGCTCAGGTGCAAAATTATTAAAAAAAAGAGGGCTGAGTAAGCTCTATACGTTTGTGAGCCGATACTTTCAAGACGA
>JACDEK010000088.1 GCA_013816445.1 Candidatus Saccharimonadota bacterium | reverse complement strand
GTACTGCCACTTGTTCCACCACCACTACCACTACATAGTGGTCCACTAATAGTATTATCATCTAATGTTACTGTCCCGGCGCTGAGAGCTAAAAACCGACCATCTAAGATAGCTCCTGTATTTATAGCATTAACACCGTTTTGTGAGATGATAGTTCCTCTAAATGAAGTGGTGGTATCTAGGGTTGTAGAGCTACCAACTCTCCACCAAATATTACAAGGATCACCACCGGTAACTGATGAGCCAGGAGATGTAATAAGCGTAGATACAGTCTTAAATATCCAGACACCAGTACCAGTAAGAGTCAGGTTGCCACTTAATGAAAAGCTACTAGTTGAGCAGTACACTCCTGGAGCCAATGGTGATAATAGAGTTAAGTCTTGCGCTCCGTAGTTTTGATCACAAGGCTGGTTGAGAGTTCCGAATGTTGTAAGAGCTTCGGCCTGTGCTGCAATTGCGCTAGCGTTATTAGATTGGGTTCCACCACCTGCAGTACATGGAACAGGAAAACCTGTGATTGATGCACCCGGGCTAACCCCAACAGCTCCATTCGTGGTGGTAGCACCAATACAAGTTACACCTGCACCACCTAGAACAGAGTAGCCAGTTAGTGCGCTGAGTGTTGGTGAAGTTCCTGCATGTGCCGTCGGTGCAGCTACACCAAGAATGGCCAGAGCTAATGCTATAAATCCTGTTTTCATAATTAACTTTATTTTTTGTTTCCTTTCCCCTTTTAGAGTATATATGTTGATCTTTAAAAATAATTTTACCATAAGAGCTATTTAAGTACAAACTTAATATCAAAAAGGGCTTGTGACAGTTTATTGGCCCTGATTTAGTATGATAGATGTCAGAACTTGAGTTTTCCAACTCTCTAAGCACCTTCTGGCCTAAAGTGGTATGGTATAATGGTTATGAATAATAAAGGAGGCATGTATGGAAGTAAACAGAGAAGTATCAAAACAACAGACCGACGGAGGTGAAGTGTTGAGCGAGAAAACCACTACCACCCCAACCCCTCAAACAAACAATCAAACAACAACACAAAATAGTGTCTTTAAGGTTCAGTATTTAGTTTATTATGTACTAGGGCTTGTAGAAATATTACTCGTCTTACGTCTTGTCTTCAAGTTACTTGGAGCAAATGCAGAGAGCGGTTTTGTGTCGATGATTTACTCAGTAACAGCTATTTTGATTGCGCCATTTACAGCAATCTTTCCTGTTACTACTACACAAGGCGTTACAACTACAGCTGTTCTCGAGCCCGCAACAATTATTGCTATCTTAGTATATGCGCTTGTTGCCTGGGGTATTAGTGCACTTGTAGGTGTTCTTGTTGCAGGAAAAGAATAATAATAAATACAACCACGTACTACTAATCAGAGGAAAAACTATGAACGATGATATAAAAAAAGCAGAGGGCACAGTCAAAGAATTTACCGGTAAAGTTACTGGTGATGAAGAGCTTGAGGCAAAAGGTAAAATAGAGAAAAAGACTGTTGAGGTTAAAGAGAATATTGAAGACAAAGTTGAGGATGTAAAGCAAAAAGTGGCCGGCGAAGTTAACGATGTAATGGATAAAACGGACGAATCTAAGTAACTTCGTTTAATAAAAAAGACCCTTCTGGGTCTTTTTTATTAAAATAATCATTAGGTCCAAGTGGTTCCGCCAACTGGCGGAAGATTTTAAGACTAGTTTAAGTCAGTTTGCGGTGCTGGTCTAAAGTCTGTATCAATTTTATGCAACAACTCTTCGGGGTTAATTGGAATTGGACTAAAATTATCACCACGATCTTCTTTAATTAGTAGATGTTCTGTCGCCAAAATATTGCCCGTTTCACTGAGTAAGTATGTATCACAAGTATCTCCAGGCTCTCCATAACCCTCCTCGTCGTTAGTAACAGAATAAATACTAAAGCCTAATGTTCCACCCACCCCCTCCCTTCGTGTTATCGAACATAGTTGCCCGCGAGAGTTAGTGTATTCTGTCGTTTTACCAGACTTGCTAGTAAAATCATTTAATACTTGATTATCAAAAGCATTAATACCCTGAGCTTTTCCTTCAGCTATTAAGCGCCGACTAGCAAACAGACACTCGTAGTATTGGCACTGATTATAAAACCTCTTGCCTACTTGTGTTAGTACTGCCTGGCTTTCTGGGGTTTTTGTAAAATCATCTTTGTACTCTGGGTTGCTCATAGTATTTACAGTATATCAAAAAATACCCAATGACCACTAGCTTTTCCTTTTAGATCAAACAGAATAAAAATAACAACTCTTCAGAAGAGATCTAAACTTTTTTTCGAAAAATTAGATTGTAAATTAGCACTACTAGAGCAATGACAAGCAAGAAATGTATAAATGCTCCTCCTAAGTGCCCAATAAATCCCAGTAGCCAAAGAATTACGAGAATAACTATGATTGTCCACAACATCTTACTTCTCCTTTATATTAATCTTAGTATTTATTATACTTCTTTTTTTTTATTTGGGAATAGAGAAACAAAATAAACAAAAACCCCGAGCGTAATGCTCGGGGTTTTCCAAGGCTCCGGGTGGTGATGAATGTTAGAACTGCAGTACTAATAACTGTGCGGTTTGATAACGTCCAGTCGGCTTGTAGTCATCATCCCCTTTCATTCTTGTATAGTTAATTATTAAGCTTGATTGTAAATTTGTTTCATTGCTTTTTGTGCTTTTAAGATTTGCTTTATCTCTATAGCCGGCACTTTTTGATCGAACTTGATCTGTATGGTTTTACTTCCGGTTTTGTAGCCTTTTTCTTCAAGCATTGTGCGGACACTACTCTCTAGTATGCATGCAAAGCCAAGGCTCACGTGGTTTTTGAACGGAGAAAACCCAACAAGAATGCCATGATATTTATAAAACGGTATACCCCAGCTTATTCCTTCTTCCACTTTTGGCAAAGCTGATTTTACCAATGCTCTTAGCTCTCTAAGTTTCGGCTGGGCTTCTTTAAGCATAAGTATTTTGGCTCGGCACGTTGGTCGGGGACCAAATTAGGTTACTTTCTGTCTTCGAGTGCGTTAAAAACAATACCTGTGATAATAAGCACAAATATTGTTAGATTAAGCGGACTATTTTTCGTATTACCAAGAATTAAAAAAACATACTTATAGATGCCGACACCCAACAAATACTTTTAAGTAATCTCAGATTATTTTTACACATAAGGTAACTATATTCTGTTTAGTGGAAGAATCCAATAACCATAATGCCAATGGAGTAATCCTCAAATATTTACTATTGGCCCTCGATAGTGGACGTGTTTGAAACCATGAAATAGATGAAATGTCTACGACTTCTTTAGAGTATTTTTAGTCACTTGTAGGAAATTAACCACCCAGTTTTTAGACTCGCTTTACTGTAGCTTACATCTGTTAATTATTAAATTATAAAAACCTCCATGAGATACCGAAAACTTGAAAAAGTCTATCTAAACCTATAAATTATATATTGGAACG
>JACDEK010000087.1 GCA_013816445.1 Candidatus Saccharimonadota bacterium | reverse complement strand
GGTATAATACCTGTAAAATTAATTGAGTAATAAACAGGAGTATAAAGTTAAAATGTCATTATTAGATATGAGCTACGGAGACGAAGCCCCTCAAATAGTTAATGCAGTTATTGAAAATTCTAAGGGGAGTCGGCTTAAGATTGAATTTGATAAAGACCTTGAGACTTTTGTATTAGATCGCGTACACCAGACTCACTTGGGTAGCCCGGCTGAGTATGGTTTTATACCATCTACTCTTGATGAAGACGGTGATGCGCTTGATGTATTACTTATTTCTGATGACCCTATGCCTATGGGGCTAACCGTACCAATGCGTGTTGTTGGTGTGATGTATATGATAGATAGCGGCGAAGTTGATAATAAATTAGTTGGTGTGCCAGCACATGATAAAGTGTATGACAATATTCAAGATATAGGTGATGTATCAAAGCATTGGCAAAATTCTGTACAGCATTACTTTGAGCACTACAAAGATCTTAAAGGCGATACGGTCGAGATAAAAGGCTTTGCTGGCGTAGATGAAGCCATTAAAGTTTTTGATGAGTGTGTAGAGCGATATAAAAAATAGGGGTCATTTTCAATGTCGGATCCAAAACCAGATAGAAACAGTGAAGAAGGTTGGGTTAATTATTTCGAGCAAACAACAGACCGAGAACCGTCTGCTTTATTAACTACAGCGTTAGAAAGATTTCAAAAAACAGGTACCGCTCTAGAGCTTGGCAGTGGCGGAGGTAGCGACACTCGATTTTTAGTAGAAAAGGGATTCACAGTAACTGCAGTAGACTATCAGCAATCTGCTAAGAATTTTATTCAAAAACAAATCCTGGAAGGCAAAGTTAATTTTGTGTGTTCTGCGTTCGAAGATTTGGAGCTTCCGGCTAATCAATATGATTT
The DNA here is from genome assembly GCA_013816445.1 of Candidatus Saccharimonadota bacterium. Taxonomy (GTDB): domain Bacteria; phylum Patescibacteriota; class Saccharimonadia; order CAILAD01; family BJGX01; genus CAILAD01. The sequence goes on along the minus strand of JACDEK010000087.1, from coordinate 2,611 downwards.
AATTAATGCTGAATTTTCTTTGCCATTCGTTGGCCCAGAAAACTTTAATGATATCTTTGCAAAAATAAAACAATCTCTTCAATCAGGTGGAGTTTTTGTTGGTCAATTTTTTGGCGACAAAGATGAATGGAATAAGCCTGGTTCAAAGTATGCTTTTCAGACCGAAAAAGAAGCGCTAGAACTCCTGCAGGGTTTGCATATTATTCGCTTTGAAAATGATGAACGAGACGGGGTACTAGCCGATCACAAACCTAAACATTGGCACCAATTTAATATAATCGCTCAAAAACCAGAATAGTTCGTGCTACAATCTAGGTGACTCGCTGTCTGTAGCTCAAGCTGAAACCTCCCATTGGGGAGCTGGCCCAGTCTCAGGTAGTGGGTAAGTATCCGGATAAGCAACGCCAGAAAAAAGGTTTTCGAGCCAAGAGTGGTGCTGGCTTCGGCGCGTCTCTTCAAAGGGGCGAAAAGCACCACAAACTACCTCGACGGTGATCCTCACCGATACCTATTACCCAACAAAGTCGCTAGGATTAGATACCCTTACGGCTGGGTAAAAAAAATGAGGAACCATGAGGATTTGCTAAGACAGCCAGTGCCCTAAAGCGAATGCCCAAGGGTGAAGGAGTGCCTAGCGCTCGCTGGTCGAGTAGATCCGCTACAAAAGCACATGCTGTACACTTGGTAATACCGGCCAGTGCTCCGGATCAAGACTGAACGCCTCATTTTGTACCAACTCCACTGCCAGCAGCCGCGGTAACAGTGGTGTAAGGTAACGTGTTTGCGCCAGGCTAATGCATTACCAATGTCGGTGTGGTGGGAGGAGACTCTATGGTTTCCTTCCACCCGTCGCTTTTTTTATAAAAAAATACTCCTTCAAGAAGGAGTAAGAACTAATTTTGATGCGGAAGCTGTGATTCGGCTTCTATTACTATCGACTCAAGACCTTCTAACAAGAGCCTGGCTACCTCTTTATTGAAGATATGCTCAGAAAGCTTTTCTTGCACCCATACAAGCAATGGTTCTAGATTTGCATGGAACGCGATTGAAATTTCTCTGGCATGCTCTTTATTCATTCTGAATGTAATTTCTTCATACCGCTGATCATTCTTGTCTATCTTGCAAAACGTTATTTGATCACAGAGAATAATTGGATGAGTACAGACAATCAGCTCGTTCGGCTTGGTATCGGCATTTTGTTGTACTAACATTACATTTATACCAAACGAGGATGGGAATTCACGTACTTCAGTAAGATAACCGCGAGTCATGTGCTACTCCTTCATTCTCGAGTCTATGTATATATTATAGTAATCTTGTATATTGTCAATATTTACGTGCGCTTTTTGTTCGATATTTCAGGATCTTAGTTCGGGATGAAAAGGGGTGATACAATAGTGTAATGATAAAGGTATTAGAGAGCTTAAATGACGAACAGCGTGCGGCAGTACTCGCAACTGAAGGCCCGGTGTTAATGTTGGCCGGCGCTGGCTCTGGCAAAACCAAAACTCTCACTCATCGCTTGGCGTATTTGGTGCAAGAAAAAAAAGTTGACCCAACCAATATTTTGGCAGTAACTTTTACCAATAAAGCTGCCGGAGAAATGCGTCGTAGAGTAGCGCGTTTGCTCAATTTTGATGAAGACAATACACAGTACATGCCATTTCTTGGTACTTTTCACTCTATTGCCAATAGAATATTGCGCCGCGAAGCTGTAGAGATTGGCTATAGTGCTAACTTTCTTATTTATGATGCGGGCGACAGCCATGCGCTTATAAAGTCTATTATTAAGACTATGCAGCTAGATGAAAAACAAATTACACCAAATGCTGTTGGTAATGTGATATCGAGTGCCAAAAATGAACTCATTGGCGCTGGTGAATACAAGCGGTTTGCTACAGGGGTATTACAAGAAGCAGCTGCAGAGATTTACCCCAAGTATCAGTTGGCTTTACAGAAGGCTGGTGCCATGGACTTTGATGATCTTATTATGAAGCTCACCGTACTCTTAGAAGAAAACGAGGCGATACGCACAAAGTACCAAAATCAGTTTCAGTACATTATGGTAGATGAGTATCAAGATACTAATCACGCACAATATCGCTTAATTCAATTGCTTGCAAAAGCTCATCAAAATATTTGTGTGGTGGGTGATGACTGGCAGAGTATTTATAGTTGGCGCGGGGCTAACTATGAAAATATTTTGAACTTTGAAAAAGATTACCCTAAGGCAAAAATTGTGAAGCTTGAGCGTAACTACCGTAGTACCCAGACTATTCTTGATGCCGCTGGTGCCGTTATAAGTAAAAACGGTGCGCGCTCAGAAAAAACTCTCTGGACTCAAGCAGGTAGTGGTGAAAAAATTCATATTGTTCAGGTGCGTGATGAGCTAGAAGAAGGGCGTTATATTGTACAGAACATTCAAACACTTATTAATAATGACTCTCATTTGAGTCTGCATGACTTTGCGGTACTCTATCGTACTAATGCTCAGTCACGAAGTCTTGAAGAATCATTTTTACGCTACGGCTTGGCTTATCAAATTATTGGCGGTGTGCGGTTCTATGAACGGAAAGAAATTAAAGACGTTTTGGCCTACGTACGGTATATA
>JACDEK010000086.1 GCA_013816445.1 Candidatus Saccharimonadota bacterium | reverse complement strand
AGTAGCTACTATCCTGGTCAACCACGAGACGAGATCACGCAAAGAGTAGTGTTTAAGCATATAATTTCTATTATGCCTTTTATGTTTGCTATTTTTGTTCTTTCAATTGTTAGTATCATTGGTGTATATTATCTAGGAATAAATGAGATAGAAATAAGTAAATACATCCCGACCGCCTATATTGGTATTATTAGCTTTGCTTTTATTTTAGTACTAATCTTTTTGTTCTTCAGTGTTTTATGGATATGGAGGCGCAATAAAATTGTTATTACCGATCAGCACATTGTTGATATTGATCAAGTCGGACTTTTCAACAGAGTAGTATCAACTTTGCGGTTAGAAGAAATTCAAGATATTTCGGCTAGTGTAAAAGGGCCAATGCAAACAATCTTTCAGTATGGATCAATTGTTATTCAGACTGCTGGCGAACGAGCAAATTTTTTATTTGATTATGTGCCCAATCCTTATGAACTCGAACACTATATTTTAGAAACGCGAAAGCAATATTATGATCCAGATGACGAAGGAGTGAAGAGCTAGCTGAGCTGTGTTGCTAGACAAATAGCCTTGGCATATGTGGGTAAGTGATGTCTTGGCATGGGTTTCAGGGGGTATATATTACTATTCTGCCAAGGATTTATTACCTCAAACTGGTAAGGAACTCGGTTAGCTAAATAGCTGCACAGGCCTTTGGTGCTAGCGAGTTCTCCAGAAAGAATAATCTTTTGAATCGGTTTTTTATTTGTCAGTGATAATATCTCATTGAGTGAAGAAATATTACTATTGAGTTTTTCGCACAAATCTTCGAGTAGTGGCTTGAGATATGAACGCAACTCAGTACTAAGGTCGGTATCGCTTAACCCAACTTTTTGTAGAATCTGCCAAATTTGATCTTTAGAGACCTCTAGTTTAGAGGCTAGAGCATGCAATGATTCTTCTGTATCTATTTCGAAATGCATAGTTGGCTGATCGAGACCAATTAAATGTATGTGCGTATCGGTACCATTAAGATCTACTAATGCGATAGGCAGTTTGTCATTTGGGGCTATACAAGACATTTGTAAAACTATTTTTTGATTTGTAATGGGCTCAATACGAAAACCACGGTTTTTTAGGTTTTGTTGAACTGCAGTTGTATGGTTAGTATGACTTTCTGAGGGTGTACTCGTATCAAGAATATGTAAAGTTTTTGCAGTAAACTTACCATACTGTGGAGTATTAAGAATATGAAAAATTGCCCGAGTAACATCACTTACTTGAGCTGGCCGAGAAATAGATCCATAGGCAATGAGCATAGTCTGATCTTTATTATTGTGTTGTAACTCGACTAATTTTATAGAGTGGGTATCTATGTCTATGCCGATAATAGATTTGTTGTGCTGCTTTTGAAATAGCATGGCTGGCTAACTTTAGTTTGTACTACTTACCTCATAAACATTAGTGGTGCCAGATTTTATATCTTTGTCGCTAGAGTTTTCTAGTGTAGCTTTAAGAACATAGCTATTGGGCGGATTTCCTGCAGGTATATAAATGTAAGCAGCTTTTGTTTTAGGGTCTGTTGGTAGAGTTTTTATGTATGGTGCTGCACCTTGTGTTAAAACCTCTAGTGTTGTAGGGTAACTATTTTGATCATTATAGTAGCTTTCTAAAGCAGTTTTGATTGATCTGAGATCTGCTTTTCTTTGACTATCACGAGCACGGGCCGGGCCAGAGATTAGGTTAGGAATAATAATAATAGCTAGTACACCAATAATAACAATCACAATTAGTAGCTCTAGCAAAGTAAAGCCTTTTGTTAGCTTAATATTTTTCCAAAAACTCATTAATATCCTCCTTACAAAAATACTGTAGTCCTTATTGTAAGCCTGTTATGGTTATATGGTCAAGCTATCTAGGGAAAAAGTTTATAAATACATAAACTATTGTAGTTACGCTTTACATTCGGTTTTGTTGAGTAGTACAATGAATTTATTATGAGGGTGAAGATACTATTTATATTAATATTTGGGTTCGCGATATTTATCCCAACGCTTGCACACGCATCAGCGGGTAATATGGTGATCTCCGAGATTTCTATGGGTAGCGAAAACTCAGCCAGCGAAGAATTTGTTGAGCTATATAATAACTCTATTAATCCTATTGATGCATCAGAATGGAGCCTTTATTATAAGTCGGCAACAGGCATTAGCTGGACAAAAAAAGCCTCCGTACCAATTAATACAGTCGTACAGCCACATAATTTTCTTCTCATTAGTACAATTAGCGGTACGGATGTTCATCTCACAAGCGGTATGGCTCAAACTGGTGGAGTTATTCAGCTGAGGAGCGCCTCTGCAGTAGCTATTGATACAATTGGCTGGGGAACAGCTGATTTAAGTATTGGTAAGCCTGCTGTTGCCGCGCAGGCTGGTGAGAGTTTGTATCGTCAATATGATGAGAATACCCAGACTATGGTAGATAGTGATGATAACTTGAGTGATTACTATATTACTGCTCAAATGACACCAAAAGGTATTCCCGCACCAGAAGTTATAGACCCTCAGTCGACTATTAGCTATCCACTTATTTCTGTTTCTGAATTATATCCCAATCCTTCAGGCGAACAATCTGAGAGTACAGATGAATTTATAGAATTATATAACCCAAATGACTTTGATGTTGATCTGAATGGGTGGTTACTAAAAGATGCTTCTGACAAAACTTATATAATTAAGAATAAAACCTTACCTGCTAAATCATACATAGCTTTTATGAGTGCCGAAACGCATATTTCGCTAAATAATACGGGTGATACGGTGCGTTTAGTGAGCCCCTCTGGTCAGCTAATGGATGAATCGGCTGATTATGGTGAATCAAAAGAAGGTTTAAGTTGGTCTGTTGTTGGTGATAGCTGGAACTGGACAGTCACTCCAAGCCCGTCAGCTGTTAATTCAGCAATCTATGTAGAAAATATTGTTAAACCAGTTGGAGAGACTGCTTCTAGTACTACGGCAAAAAAAGCGATAAAAAAAGCTAGTGTTACTACACCAAAAACCAGTAAAGCAGCGAGTAAGCTAGTATCGAGTGCTAAGGCTGCACCTGCTAATTCTCAGGGTAGTGACACCAATACTAGTGCCCAATCTACTCTTGCAAACATTTGGCCATGGTTGCTGATTGTTCTCGGAATCGGTACCATAGGGTATGGAATATATGAATATAGACCAGAAATCACTACATTTTATTACAGACTTAAAGACAAGTTCTCAGCTAGCAACTAAGCTTGCACTACTGATTCATGCCCCTCAGTTGATTGAGTTAGTGGGTGATCTTGGGGGTGGTAAAACTACTTTTACTAAGACACTTGGCAAAACACTTGGTGTAAAACAAACTATCACCAGCCCAACTTTCAATATTCATCGTAGTTACAAAACCAAAGATGGCCGATTAGAACACTTTGACTTATACCGACTGACTGATGATGAAATTGTCATGAATGAGTTGAAAGACTGTTTGGCTTGTGATGATTCAGTAGTAGTAGTTGAG
>JACDEK010000001.1 GCA_013816445.1 Candidatus Saccharimonadota bacterium | reverse complement strand
GTCCAGTCAGCTTCTGGTTGTCTGCGTACCCACTGACCAGAAGTAGCAAGACCAGCAGCACCAGCCCTAGCAGCACCAGGAGTAAGTGTAGACCATGAGTTACCAGAGATTGAATACTTAAACAGCGTCACAACAGCGTTCCCTAGTAGGTAGATGGCGTTCTCATCACCCTCAATAACGTAAGTAGAAGTAGCATCAGGGTTAATCGTCCAGATTGCCGTAGTAGTTATAATTGTTCCTGTGTTAGAAGCTATGACTCTCTTTTGCCCTGCACCTGTTCCACCAGTTAGGCGTATCTGATAGTTAGTCCATTGGTTCACTGTCCAAGTTTTTGCACTGTTAGTTAGTGTTGAAGCAGCACCAGCGGTGGCTGTACCTGTTACAAATTGTGAAACACCAGAGGTAGAAATCATTTTACCGTCAGTAGCGAAAGTCGCTGGAGCTGAGGTAACTGAGCGAGCTGTCCATGTATTAGTTGCAACATCGTAGTATTGGAAGGAAGTAGCTGACATTGTACCAGCGTTCCAGACGTAGAACCTGCCTGAGCGTATTTCATAGACAGAAGTAGCGTCTAGGACTGTTCCCGAAGCGGTAAATGTAAAGACTGCGTTTGCACCAGTTGTGTTGTATAAGATTGTAGCTTGACGACCTGCACCAGCCCCAGCCGTGATTCTGACAGTGTACCCAACTAATGAACCTGGAATAGTGAGGTTGGTTGTCATGGTTGTAGCAGAACCAGCCGTAGCCGTACCTGTTGGGCCAACAGAGACATACGTTCCAGTAGCACCAGCAGATAAAGTACCTCCAAGTGTAACTGTGGCTATTTGTAGCCAAGCATCTTCTTTAGGTAGAAACAGGTATTGAGCTGTCGTAGAGACTATATACATCTGTAGTGCGTAAGGGTCTTCAGAGTTAGAGGATATAACGTGTGACCCAGCCAGCGTTGCTACTGGGACAGGTGTCATAAACTCCCAAGTTTTTCGGTCTAGCGTTTTTTGTAATGTATTCGTAGTAGCCATAGTGTCTCCTAATTGGTGATTATTTGTTGTCTTAGTTGATTAGCGTTGGTATTCATCTGATTCATGATTGTGTTTGTGGCAGCGTAGCCACCGATGTTGGTCTGGTTAGTTACTGTACCTACGGTAGTTACGGTTGAAACAGTCGTGACAGTAGTGATAGTTCCTGAGAGCATGGTCACCCTAATATCAGCAGCAACACCTTGCACACCAGATAAGAATGATAGCTTGTTAATGAGATGAGCTAGTTGGTCTGTAAGATTTTGGAGAGTTGTATCACCACCACTTATAATTGCCCCCGTACTATCAACTGCTGCTTGAGTTGCCTTACCGTTGTAAGTAAATGGGAGTATATAGTTTGGTACTGGGAAAGATAGAGAGCTTATAGCCTCAGTTGTAGCATTCACAGAGTTTATTAAGTCTGTAAACTCTACTTTAGTAGAACTATTCTTTATATCTTTCAGTAGTGGTTTAAGTTTCTCAATAGAATCAACTATTGGTTTTACATCAACTTTTTCTTCAGTGACATTAACATTTGCTGGTGAAACAGTGATTTTAGGGTCAAATACAGGGCTGAGCTTTAGTTTATTGACTGCTGCTGTTATCTTATTTAGAGCTGGCTCTATGTCTTTTAGGTTGTTTATTTTGACTACTTCTACTGGATCTGGTAGCTCAGGGTTCTCTTTAGGAATAGCATCTACTACCTCTATAAGTTTGTTTACACTATTTATGAGTTGCTTTGTGTTTTGTTTACTAGTCTTTTCTGAGCTAGATATTGCTTCGTTTATATCTAATAGGCTTTTATTCTTAGCTAACTTACCTAAATTTTTTACTGCTACCTTAGGCTCATGAATTGAGTGTGCTTCAATAATTGCCATAGCAGATTTAATGACTGCATTTTGCACTCTATCATTACCAACGAGCTTATCTTTGTGTAGGTCACTAAGCCTAGCCTTATCTTGCTTGGCTAGTTCGGCCTGTTTCCTGTCCTCATAGGCTTTTTGAATATTATCGTTATTCATAGCTTAATTATAACATTAGACCATTTTTACATCTAATAACTACATTCTGGTTATTATCACCAAAATGCTGGTAGTTAATTCCTGCTCCACCAGGTTTAGTTTCAGACCTAGGGTGGTATTGGTGAACTGCCTTAATGTCTTCTCGTATTTCAAACGGAATCCCTGCTCGTACCCAACGTGCCCCGAAGTCATTATCCTCATAAGCATACCCTTTCATGAACTCCTCGTCCCACCCGTTTATTCTAGCTATATCATTTTTCTTGAACATTGCCAAGAAATACATCGCTGGTGATTCATCTCTAAACCCATGATATACGAGTATTTGTCCAATATCACCACCCTCTAATTCATCTGCCACCTGACATATTATGTTTGTACCTATAGACTGTTCGAGCTTATCCAGTACATCTGGTGCTGGCTTTACTTCTGGTGATGTGATTATTATATTGTCGTACTTAGATTCCCTGACTCCAATATTAAGAGCCATACTACAATTGAACCCATCAAGAAACTTATAGGGTATTACTCTTACATCTTTTTCCAACTGGTATCTTTTTAGGTATTTTTTTATATTACATTCATTACGAGTCACCAAAATAAGTTCTTTTTCTTGTGGCATTTTATCGTACTCTCGTTTAGTGTACTCAAACTGACGTAACCTATTAGGATCAATTGGTACTACTATAGAGAACATTCGAACGCAAAGAATCTATCTTCAATCCAAGATAGTTCTACTTTCTTATAATACTTACTTAATAGTTCCCACCACCACTCAGCGTTCTCCTGTATTAGATGTAGCTCTACACCCCTGCACACATCAGAATGATTAGCTATGCCCAGTAAAGCATGGGGGGCTATAGATGTAAGATTCTTTAGATTATCGTCTATCTCAGTAGGCTCTATGTGCTCTAAAACGTCCATACAGTACAAAGCATCATACTTACCTTTGTAATGCAGTAGGTCTATGTTCACCACCTTATAGCCTTTTAGCTTACTACAAGCTTCTTGACTCAGTTCGATACCCGATACATTAAGTCCTTTATCGTCCATGTGCTTAAGATAGTTACCTTGACCACAGCCTACATATAAGATGGATTTGTAATTTTTTACCCATTCATACACTTTGTTTATTCTAAAAGTATTCGGTAGATTATAGGTTTCATCTGTGTAAAGATCGTCATATATCATCGTGTTTTATTTCCTTTCTTATCAGTAAAGTCTTTTTTTCTCCATAGAGCACTGTGAGGTTCAGATATAACCATGTGCTGTCTTGGTTCGACCGTATAGTAGTAGAGTATCAAAGATCGTCTATCAAAGCTTATAGGTGATGGTATTCCATGATATGACTCATCATGTGTATCAAATATAACTAATCTGTTCATTATAGGCTCAATGGATTTTCTTAGTATAGTTCCACTTTTATTGTACAGTCCAAACTCTCCACCCATATGCTTTTTCCACTTAGGGTTTAAGAATAGGATTGCATTCAATCTTCTGTTTAACCTCATAGCATCGTGATAGTTGCCGTCTATGTGCACATCTAAAGCACCACCTTCAGTCATCAGGTTCAATCCACCACCAGTAAAATAAGGGTCTGGTATCAGCTTTGTTATCCCAATAGCCTCTGCCATAGCTTTTAAGATTATAGATGAGTTGAGTATTCGTACTACATTCGCCAGTTCACCTGGAAAATCAAACTCTGAATCAAACTTAGATCTCATTTTGATCTCTACATCATCATTAGATATATCCCATATGTTAGTATTCTCGTGTGGAAAATCCTCTAAACATCTATCAGCCATAGCTGTTGGTAAGAATCTATCTATAACTAAATGTCTAAATGGCTCTCTGTGTTTAACGGCTCTCTCTATCTTTAGGGCACATTCCTTAGCGGTATTGCGGGTATAGTTCTGTGTGTTCATCAATCCACTCCTTCATTTCAGTTAGCATTTTCTCATAGCTTTTGTTTTCGTATTCAAAGTCTTTTCTAGTTTCAGCCAATACCTTATCATCTCCCTTTTCTACTAGTTTTATGCCAATATCCTTATTAAATACTTTTCTTATCATATAGAGTAATTTGTATTTATTTGTAGGTGATTTTGGTAATGGTGAATATAGACCTGTTAGATCTTGCTTAATAGCCTCATCTATAACCTTAGCCAGTTCAAGGGTTGTAATGCCATTCCACAGAGCTTCACTATATCCATCTACTTCACCCTCTTGTTGCATAAACCAATTAAATAATCCTGTACCCCCTGGCTTCATATCAGCCCCTATAATTGACATTCGTAGTGTAAGGTCTTTATCATTAACTACCTCACCTAAAGCCTTGCTACGCCCATAGAAATTGTCGTCAAACACGCAATCTGTACTAAGGTGTATAAGCTTCTTAGCTCTCTTAGCTAGATACTGGGGTAGATAAGAATTCACGAATACTGTCTTGTCATGGTCTATTTCGCTTTCTTTTACAAGCATACCAATACAGTTTATTACCACATCATACTCATAAACATGGCTTAGATAATTCATATCTCTTGGTATTCTCATATGTAATGTATCCACCTGATAGCCTACTTTTTCCAAGTAGAGTTTTATTGTATGCCCTGCCATACCTGTAGAACCAAGTAAAAGTATCTTACCTCTTAGCTTCATAAAGCAGATCCTCAACATCTAATACATTTAGTTGCTCTGTATTCTCTGAAGTGTATGCTTCAGGTGGTTTTTCTTGTTTGCCTTTAGTGAAGTATTTATCGTAGTTCATATCCCTACCGTCTGGGTTCACTCTATAGAAATCGCCCATATCATCAGTTCTATACATTTCTTCCTGACTTATAAGAGTTTCGTGCATCTTCTCCCCATGCCGAGTACCTATTACGTTAACTGGTGGGGATTCAGGTATAAGATCACCCAATGTATTCACGACAGCTTTAGCTAAGTCTTGCATAGTAGAAGCTGGGGCTTTCTTGACAAATATGTTACCTGGCTTACCTTTTCTCATAGCGAACATTACTAGATCTATTGAGTCATCTAAGCTCATAAGAAATCTAGTCATATCAGGATTGGTTATGTTTATTGGTTGGTTATCTATTGCCGCTAATTCCCATATAGGTATTATTGAGCCTCGTGAACGCATTACATTACCGTACCGAGTAACTATAGCCCCTTTAGAGATTGCTACTTTCTCCATCATAGCTTTTGAGATACCCATAGCGTTTATGGGGTATACTGCCTTGTCAGTCGATAGACAGACTACCTTAGCCCCATCAGAAGCGTCTATGACATTGTTCGTTCCGAGTATGTTCGTTTTAACAGCTTCCATTGGGAAAAACTCACATGAGGGTACTTGTTTAAGAGCTGCTGCCTGAAAGATACAATCAAAGCCCTTTAAAAGTTCAAACATTCTCTCTCTGTCCCTAATATCACCTATCTTGTAAGCAACATCTGGGTACTCTAATCTCATTTCATGCTGTTTTGCTTCATCTCTACTAATAACAGTTATCTTGTGTTTCTTGTAGTAGCGTTTTACAAAAGCTTTACCAAAGCTTCCTGTACCACCTATAACTGCTATCTTCATTTGTTCCACACATATCTATTCACATACGGAGTATAGCTAAGAACTGTTTTAAGTACCCTATCAGAGCAGTTATCTATGTCATAGGCTGTTGGTGTGGGTGAAGCTTCAAAGTCGCTTGTAGCTACCTTTAAACAGTCCAGGATGTTAATCATATTGATACTAGTGATAAGCATACCGCCCACATCAATGACTTCAGGTCTTTCAATGGTATTGCGTAGGGTTATTGCAGGAAAACCCATTATAGAGCTTTCTTCAGATATTGTACCGCTATCACTGATTACACACTTAGAGTTCATCTGGAGTTTCATGTAGTCAAAGAAACCAAATGGTTTATGTACTATTACCCTATCATCAAGAACAAACTTATTCTTTTCCATTCTGTCGAGCATACGAGGGTGAGCAGATAGTATGACTGGTATGTTATATAGAGTTGCTATTTTGTTTAGTGACTTAACTATCTCACTAAGGTTGTTCGTGTTATCTACGTTTTCTTCTCTGTGGATACTAGCTACAAAGTATTTATTCTCATCAACTCCTAAGTAGGGTAGTATATCGCTCTTTGCAATCTTACCAGCGTGGGTATCGATTATCTCTTGCATTGGTGAGCCCATAGTAAATATACGATCCCTTGCTATGCCTTCAGCTATTAAGTTCTGTCGACTGTTTTCTGAGTACACCATATTCACATCACTTATATGATCAATTATTCTACGGTTTACTTCTTCAGGTACATTATCGTCAAAGCATCTATTGCCAGCTTCTAGGTGGAACACTGGTATCTTTAATCGTTTAGCCATATATGCTGCTAGTGAACTATTGGTATCACCGAGTATAACAACTGCGTTTGGTTTCTCTTTTGCTAATACCTCGCCTGTTGCAGCGATTATAGAAGCTATCTTTTCGTGTAAGTTATCCCCAATTAATTCACACACATAGTCTGGCTTCCTTACTCCAAGTTCTTCATAGAATATACCGCCTAGTTCAAAGTCATAATTCTGACCAGTGTGGATAAGTATGTGGTTTGTATGTTTGTCTAGTTTTTTAATAATTTCAGACATCTTAATAAGTTCAGGTCGAGTACCTAGTATTGTTGCTACTTTCATTTTTTACCTTTTATCTTTCTGACTAGGTCGTCGTATCCACGCTCGCTCATAGTCTTAATATAATAATCTGGATAATCTGACCAGTTGGTTTCATCTGCAAACGTCCAAGCAAGCTTCTCTTGCATATGCCCCACTAAGAATCCCCAGCTTTTGATATTATTAGAGAGTGCTGAGTCCTCTTGTGGTGAGCTGATACCCTCCCATTTCTTTATCCAGCGAGTTTCCTCGTAACGTATACCTAGATCCCAGAGCCCTTTAGGTATGATATTTACTCCACCAACCACACCTGGCCAGTGGTTCAATATCATACCGTTGTATTCTTTTTCATGTTCTTTATTATCTTTTATAGCATCATAGTCTAGTCCAAGTTGACCAAGATTGTCTATCTTGTCAAAGTATTTTTCTGCTGTAGTATCCCAGCCCTTTAAGAGTACAAAGTCGTTGTCTAATCTCATAAGGTGAGTTGCTTGTGGATAAGCTTCTAATCCCTCCTCCCAACCAATGTTGCAAGCTTTGCCAGGATAGTAGTTCTCGTCATTTAAAACTAGCCCATCTATTTTCTTTTTATCTAGTAACTTTTCTAAGTATTCAGGAGTGCCATCTGTAGATGCGTTATCCACTACAAGGATATAGTGAGGTATCTTTATTGTATCTAGTAAATCTTGTATTGTACGTTTTGTGTATTCAAGGCGGTTATAGGTAATGATTACAATTAAGAGATCCATAACAACTCCGCACTATCGTCTATGATTACGCTTCTCTTAGGTGGGGGCGTTGCACCCTTCTTCTCCATAAGCATGGCTGCGTGCTTTGCATCCATCATGGGTGACTCTATGCCATTTATCATTACAGTCACTAGTGATCCTACTGGTTTGGCTGGATATGATCGTATCTCGTTATACATTGTATTCTCGTTTACTTCTGTCCACTCCTCTATTTGATGAGCACCGTCATTTGTACCTGCTTGACCAAGTGCTACAAGTTTTCTCTGACCTAGCAAGATAGGTGATTTTATAATTGGTCTACCCTCTTTGTAGAGTTGCACTCCGAATGTAACATCATGCAAGCCATAGCGATTATCTTTGCGAGACTTAGATGATATAAGCTTGATAAAGTTTTCATAGTTATGCCCTTGCCAGCCTATGTCAGTTCTGAAGTAGGGTTTCTTCATTCTCTCGAATACAGCTCGTTTAACTAACAAACAACCTGTGCCAGAGAATACTACTCGTCCTTCTGCATCTATAAGCATTGCATCTCTACCCTGATTATTAACTGGGTAGTTACAAGCTATAGACTCCTTATCTGCATCTACAAGACTTTTGAGTACATCTGGCGGTAGAATCATATCGTCTTCTACAAACCATAGATGGGTAATTGTCTTGTCCTGTAAAGCTCGTCTAGTAGGTGTTTCAAAGCACTCTGGTATAGGGAGTTTATGAGCGAAAAAGAACTTGTGCCGTACACCCTGTACGTTTGTTACTATTTCTTCTGCTGTCTGGGAGAATATCAACCCACGACTTGGTAGTATAACCCCAACTTTTGTACGCTGTTTTGCGAGCCATTGATCAGACTGTTTCATGTTCTTCTCCATCTGTTATCCTTTTGTCTAATTCGGCGTAAATCTTTATGTCACAGTATGTAGAGTTATATTTAGGATGGTTTTCATCATTTACTACGAGCATATCAAGGTTGAGTATGTTCTGTGCTACTGCGTCACTAAGAAGTATGCCTTTAGCACTAGTATACTTAAGTCTTGCAATCATTATTAACGTAGGTGTTACTTCTTTCAGGTGTCTAAAATCAATAAGCTCTACAGTGTCTATACCCTTTATTTCGTTCATATCAGACTGTTTCATGTTCTTCTCCTCTTACGGTAGCTTGCCCATCTACATACTCAATGAAGTCAGGTGCTTCTGCACATAATTCAATACTTCTAATCCTACTTAAAGCCTGCTTGAATATAGCAATCTTTCTTGGGTCAGTTGTTTTTATTACAAGATCTCTACCTATTTTGTTAAGTTCCTTAATATCGTGAGCTCCGTTGTTTACTTTAGCTCTGCCTAATTTACGAAGTTTACGTTGCCCGCCTTCCATTTCTACGTCCTTTATTCTTAATCCCTGTGAGTAGAGAGTCATACCAAAGTTCACATCATGTAGACCATAGGCTACCTTAGTAAGCTTACGAGGCCATATATACACTCGGTCTTGTTTGACCATAGTATCCCATGTGGTGTTTGTTATCCAAATTGGTTTCTGCATATTCTCTAATACCTGCTTGGCTACTAGTAAGAACCCTGTACCAGACCATAAGACAAATCCCTCTGGGTCGTGCCACATAGTTGAATCACCATTATTTCTAAATGGATAGTCTAGGGCTACTACTGGGTAGTTCATACCAAACATCTTCTTAAGCACCCCTTTAGGTAAGATCATATCGTCTTCAGCAAAAAGCACTGCAAAGATACTTGGATCTTTCAGTGCTTCTTCAGTTGGGATATTAAAACAGTCTGGTAATGATCTGGCGTGTGACCAGAATATTTTGTACTTAAAGCCCTCTAACTCATTTAGCAACTCCTCTAGAGTTTCACTAAATAAGAGTCCCCTACTTGGTAGGACTACAGCTAATGTATCACCCACATTAGCCTACTTCTTCTTTACTTTTTCTTTTTCTGCCTCTAGCTCGTCTCGTAACTGAATCATAGTTTTAAGTGCTGCAGTTGATTGTTTTGCATCGCTTATAAAAGATGATTGGTTTTCACGCCCTTTAGCTTGGAAAGCTTCTACTTCATGATTTATTAGATTATTAGTGAGCAGTATGTCAAACTCATAACGAATGATCATCTGCTTAAACTGCTCTATTTGAGACTTAACATAGACGAGTTTTGCATCTAGGCTTGAGTTTAGTTCCCCTGTTAATCCAAGCTCTTTTGTTAGTGCTTTGTCAAATTCTAGTGGACTTTTGTATTTCTTATCAAACATATTCGCCTCCTTAAGTTGTTATATCTAAATAATAAACCGCTTATGGAGATATGTCAAATACTATTTCGCACCGTGCTTGTTTGCTGGGATATATGTAGTATTTCGAACTAACTTATTAGCCGCTATACTTGTAGCTATTTCTGCATGTATTAAAAGCCACATAGCGTGATCATTCTTCCCTTGGTTAGCTGGTAAATTTCTAACTTCATCTTGAACCTTTTCTGCTGTGTCTGTATCTCTTGAAATAATTGTTGCTGGCATAATATCTCCTTGTTATCTTATAATTGTACCACTACAAAAAAGGACTCCGAAGAGTCCTAATCTGTAGTTTTTATCTTAGTCTTATGACTTAAGATTGAAACCGAATGCTGGTCGTAGTACAGTACCACCCCATAGCATATCGACTGTTACCAACCAAGCAAGATATTCTTGTTTGTATTGGGTCTGAGTACGAGATTGCTGTTGGATAGCAACTGCGAAAGCATCTTTATGGAAGAACAAGTGGTTGTTCTGTGGTGTTGTAGTAGCGAGCTGAACAAGGTTCTGACTCATGAATACTTTAACTCCGTAGATTTCACCAATTTGTCCTGTCAAGATGCTGTTTCGGTCTCCACCGATTCCGATTGCATCGTATCGAATATATTTATCGATATTTAGCATTTCTTGTTTACCTTGTGGGGTTACAACAAGTGATCGATCAGTCTGTGGAGCTTTAGCATCGTCAAGATAACGGTTAGCAATTAAGATTAGGCTATCTGCTATTACAGTACCAAATGCACCATAAGAGGTGAATGAGGTAGACATGTTAGTAGCGATGAAACCATCAATCTTTTCAGCTATAGCGTAAGCTGCAGCCATTGTGTAAGCAGATCGTAGATCATACTTAGACTGGATTTTAACGAAGTCTTCTAGTAAGAAAGAACTTTCGTAGTGTTGGTTTAATGTGATAGTTGTTTTAGTTTCTGTGTTGTAGTTAATAGTCACGCCTGTGTTGGCAACTTTAAGAGCTGCACCGATTGTAGAAACGTTAGGAATTTCTACAGTCTGACCGTAACTTGATACTTCTGCATCGTAATGACGAACTAGTGGTACTAGAACGAGGTTCTTTTTGACGAACATAAGAACTTCGTTAGACCATACGTTAGGACGAAATACTGCTGCTGGTGTTGCTGATACAGCGTTGGATGATCCGTAAGCACCTGATGGCATAATAGCCTCCTTTAATTATAGTTTAATATGTTGGGTCTAAAGCTTTATAGTTTAATATGTTGGGTCTAAAGCTTTGTTGATTGCTTCATAATTCTTTTCGAACCATTTTTGTCCGTTTTTACTTATGAGTTGGTCAACATTTTGGGGAGTAATCTTCGCAGAAGAGGACGGGGCAGTTGATACTGCAGATCCCCTTGGTGACACTGCTTGCTGTTTATTAGCTAACTGTGTCAAGGCATCTCGACCACCTTCTCTTTTGGCTGATTCGGTATCTCTCACTGCAGTACCAGATTTTACAATACTGTAGACTGCTTTGATATTACCAGTTGATCGCACATAATCCAGTAACGCTGGGTCATTAGATAATGCTTCTCCCATTTGTTCGTCATAATCACGAGCATCTGGATTGGCATTATAGAAATCATTGATTGCTACTTTTGCTTCTAAACTTGCGAGTCTTTCGTCTCTTGGGTCTAGATCAGGGTTCATCTTTTGTGCTTCTTCTTGAAGTACAGATTTAGCTTCCCCCTTAGCACTATGCATTGCTTTTTCGCTTTCACGAGCCATATTCGCCAGTTTTACTTCAGATTCAGAGTTTAGGTCAAGCCCTTTGCCTTTAGCCCATTTACTGAGATCTTCATCTATTTCTGGTTGTGAATCTTCCTCGTTAGCTATTTCGTTGTCAACTTCGCCCGAATCATCGCCTGAATCGAGTTCTTCGGTGTGACTTCCCGCCTCTTCTGTTGCAGCATCTGGTTGTGAAACATCTGGTATCGCATTGAACTGATCGTCCACTGGTACTCCATTTACTTCGCCAGTTGCTTCTTGAGCAACAGATTTGGTTATGGTTTGTTCATCCATAGAACCTCCTCTTAAAATTAAATTGCTCGCCCAATAGAGTGCAGTAGAGACCCTATGGGCGAATAGGAACTACTACACTCTGTTTGACTAGCTATTTTTGGTTGTTAGCCATTATGTCAATATGCTCTTTCACAACTATTATACCACTGGCTTTTTTGAGTAAAGCAAAAGCTACCTCTGTTGAAGTTTCTTTAGTAGCTTCACTTATACATCGAGCATACTCATCTTCCATCCACTTTATTAGATCTTTTCCAAAAGTTGAATCTCTGAACTCTTTATAAGCTTGAAATTTATTGTCCAACGCCCATGTCTCCTGCTACATCTGCTTGGGTAGGTAGCTGTTCTGGTGACATCATTGCTGGATCTTGAGTTGGGTTCATTCCAGCTCCTGGAGCTTCTACACCCATCATTCCCTCTGGTGTTGGTGCTTGTGGGTTCTGTGCTAAAGCTCGTTCGTGACTTAATTCAGCTTCTTGTATTTTGAGGGCTTTGTCCATCATCACTTGGTCGCCTTTAATAACAACTTGCGTGTAAGGTAAATCTGGGTACTGTGAAGGCTCGAAACCAAGCATCTGTACAATCTGAGCCTGTAAGTCTGGTTGACCACTTGTGAGGTCGTAGAGCTTGATAAGGTCTGAACCTTTGATCTCTGGCTGTGCAACTTCTGGTGGCATATCCATACCTGGTGGCATACCCTGTGGCATACCTGGTTGCATAGCTCCCATATCTGGTGCTGGCATTCCGCCTGGTACTCCTAGTTGACCACCAGACTCCATACCCATTGGCACTCCTGGCATATCAGTTCCTGCACCTTCTTGTTGTACTAGAAGTTTCTGTACTTCATCAGGATCTATATCAAATCGTTTCATTAGATACATTTTAGTAAGTTCAGTCTGGTCTATTAAGGGGTTTGAAACCATAGATTGGAATATAGCGTCAGACTTTTGGTCATCTGCCTGTTTTATTTCTTTTATTGTAGAAGCAAGAACTACCTCTGGCTCATAGTCACCTTTGAATGCTTTAGGATCGTACTCAGACCAAGAGATACCATTCTCATCAGCCATTCGTACTTGCTGTTTGTCCGAAGTGAATAACTGTATCATTTGGAATACTAGTCGTCCTAAGTCATGGAAACCTTCTTCTTCGAATTGAGTAAGCTTAATACCGAATCTTTGTCCTGCTGACTGTTGTTGTGCTTGAATTTGAGTAGCTGTTACGTTAGAAACACTCTGATCTACACCCTTAGCTACTTCTGAAGCTGAAGTTGTTTCTCTTATTTCTTGTTTTACATTAGCTATCTGGCTAAAAGCTGCGGCGGGTACGATACCTTTAGGGATTGGCTGTAGTGAGCCTGCTGCAAAAGGATAAACCGCACCTGGTATATTCTCTACACTCTCTATGAAGTCTGAATATTGAGGATCTAGGGTGTACATCTGGTTTAAAGTGTAAGTAGTAGAGTCAGTAGTTTGGTTAGTTAAATCATTGAGTAGTTCTTGTTCTTGTATGATAGGTTGAATTTCACCTTTACCATAAAATAGAGCTTCATCAGTATAATTTCGCTGTGCAATAAAAGGAATCAGTCCTTGAGCTTGTTTATTGCCCTTTGAACGGCTTTGAACCTTGTAAGGGTTCTCATCATTACGAATCTCAACTGAACGATTAGCAACAACACATACTCTATCCTTATCACGATCCCAGTATTCTATACATTCTACCTGGCACTCTGAAGCATTTGCTAGGGTTGATCCCATCCACATATCTTTTTCTTGTTTATCTGTAAGATCACCAGTATTATCGCTTGCTTCCCCATCTTTTAGCTCAATATCGTCTAAGTTCTTATACATTGGCATCATCTTACCAGTTTCAGGGTCTACTACTTCGTACGTTTTAAGCTCGTCTATGGTCGTTAGGAAACGTCTCCCTACAAAAGCTGCATCTTCTAAGGTTGAGGCTGTAGGGTCTATGAAAAAGTCTCTTAGGGGTACATTTATCATACGAGGGCGATCAATATCCCACCATAAGTACACAACACCTGTACCGTACATTAAAACATTTCGTACCCAATTTATTGTTTTAATAGACCATTTATCACAGTCCCAGAAGTAATCAAGTTTGGCTGTAAGAACTTTTGTATCTTGCTCTTGATCTTTATTAGTAGGCTTATACCCAAAACGAGGTTTACCGCCAGCTATAGCAGAAACCATTGTTTCAATTGTAGAAAAGGTCATAGGTACAAAAGTATTTGTAATACCGTCATAGGCTTTGCCGTTTTCAGTACGAATATTATTATAGAGCTTCCAGCAGTCTTCCCAAGTACCATGGTAAGAACTCTCTGTATACTCCCATGCTGTCTCAAAATCTCTTACGACTCTAGAAACAACTTCGTCTGACTCTTCTGTTTTCTTATCGTTTGTATCTGTAGGTTTGGTAGCCAAAATTACTCCTTATTGTTCTGACTATATTATACCACTACCGATATTTACGGTTGAGCATGTTTTGAGGCTTGTAGACTTTTAACTGAGAAGTGCCATAGTAAAGCTTTAATTTTAAGTACCTAAGAGCATCTAATAAGTGATCATTCTCTTTTGTAGGATCTTCTGGAGCGTTGACGTTATCTCTCTTCTCTGGATACCGATAAGTCTCGAATTCATAGATAATATTCTCACAGTTCTCACTTATAAAGAGCTTTGGTTTACCATTACCTTGAATTTTTAACATACCCTGTATTAGTTCGATACCACCCTGAATACTGGACTTCCCCCCTACCCCTACCTTCTGACAAGGAACTACACCTATATTATATGGAGGAGCATTTATATTGGCTATCTCTTGTTTAGCTTGGTTATCCCCCACCTTATTGGTGAAGAAGTTGTTACCCATCTTAGCATTTAAAGCATTATAGAGCTGTTCTGTAACCATCTCACTTTTGTAGATCTCGTCATATATATACCAGTTGTTATCGTAATCTATTGCTATAAATACCACCCCTGTAGGGTTATTGTACCCAAAGTCTATTCCTAGATTTAATGTACAGCTTTTAAGATCAGGTACTTCATTTGCTGGTATGACGTGAGTTTCACTTTCAAAGGTCTTATAAACAAGCCCTGTCATCTTTTTAAACTCTGCCATATACTCTTGAGCAAACTGATCTTCTGTGGTGTCTGATTTTATATCCTCTATCTCTTTATTGGGGATATGGGGATTATCGTAGGTGGTGGCGTGGGAGTACCACCAGTCTTTTTTATCGGTTTTTCGTGCATATTTCTGTAGCTCGTGGAAGTGATTAAAGCCATCAGGTGTTGAAATAAATACTGCCCAGCCCTGAGAATCTGCAAGCATAGGACGTAAAATAATATCCCATACGGTAGGCTTCATAAAAGCGTACTCATCTAAGATAAGACCTTTAATGCCTGCTCCACGTAAGGAATCCTCGTTATCTGCACCTTTAAGCTCTATGATACTGCCATTTATGAGGTGAACAATAAGCTCCTGCTCGTTCTTCTTTTTAATAAGCTCTTTTGGTATCTGGTTATGAATTATATCTAACCAGTATATATTTTTAGCCTGCTTATATGTTGGGGCTACTATCCAATACCGCCCTACAACCTGCGTAGCAGCCATTAGAACTAAGTTACACGATAGAGTTGACTTACCAGTCCTTCTTCCCCAGTTAAGGACTTTAAAGCGATGTGTGTCGTTATGAACCTCCATTTGTTTCTCATGAGGTGTGTATAGAGTTATATCTATTGAACTTTGTTCTAATGAACTCTGTTCTAAAGAACTTTGTTCGTCGGAGTTCTGTGTAGTCATACCGCCCTTTCTTAGCTGCTGATGAAGCAGTTCTTAGTTGTAAAACTGTGTTCCTTTGTATTATACCTTACGAACTTTGTTCTGTGTTCTTAATATTTTTTTAGGTAGTCGTGTATGTGTGAGAGATATAATATATATATATATATACATACATATCTACCCAACATCTGGGCGAGGTACCCCCATACCCCCCACACCTATATAAAAGAATTCTTATCTCTACATATAAATATAAACATCATTATCTATTCATTATCATATATAACTATATATATCATTATATACATCTATATACACGTAGTGCCCTCTTGGTGTACTATCGATACAATGAGTATGTTTGTCAATAGCTACACCTGTTAGCCCATATAGCAGTATAGGTATATATAACATAACTGGATATAACCCCCGTATATTGTGGCACTCTCTCGATTGGAGTATTGTGCGACTAAGGCATATTACGTGTATTTGTGTAGTATTGTAGCTGTGTAGCTAGCTCAAATGCACCTATTCTACCTCTTCTGGCTCTATCTGTATCACCTTCTCATCACCTTTATTATTAACTTGTACACCAAGATTCAATACTATTGTTGTTGGTTTATTCTCTGTTAGTTCACTGAATAGACTAGTATGCTTACCGAGTAGCTCGAGTGCTTTTAACCTATCGGAATGCTTTGCCTCGCTATCGTCTGCTATTCTATCAATTCTATTAAGTATGTTTTCTGGTGTTAATTTTAGCTTTAATAGCTCTTTACTTATAGCGTTACTGATCGCAGGGTTTCGCAAGTTCTCCGTTGCTATACTGCTTGCTGTCTCTAGGGCCTGTATATGAGTCTTTGAACCGTTCTTACTTGTAAGGGTATAGCCCGCTCGCCTTACCGCGTCTGCACCGTTGCCACTCTTAATGTATTCGTTTATGAAACGTTGCTGTTTAATAGTAAGCTTGGGTTTTGTTGTGAGTAGTTTCGCCATAGTCTTATTATACTATATAGGTGCTTTTGTTACTCTTATTATATACCTTTTAGAGGTGTTTTTACTGATTATTACCCGAGATTACACCAAGAATAGCCATTTCTTTTGCTTTAACAAAGGCTTTTTTTGCTTATTGCATAACTTTACTACTATAATACTATTGCATTGCATAGCTTATTGGTATATACTGGTATTAAGTTAAGCAACACAAACAGTCTTAACTAGGACAAAAGCGAGTCACACAATAGCAAGCGCATAGGCCGCACGATCACACCAAGCCGAAAAAGATCAAACTATTGCTCTCGCTCCTCACCAAGAACTTTGACAACTTAATAAGTACTTATAGTCTAGATTATCCCTAGTAATGACACACTGGATAATCTGAGTCAGTCCCTGATTACAATATATATATCTAGATTATAAGTAACTATTAATAAATAAAGGAGTAAATAAAATGATAATGTACGAAGTAAGAAAAATATATCAAGGTGAAAGTAAGAGTCGAGTAATAAGAATAGGTTTGACAGAATCAGAAGCTCAAAAAATATGTCAAGACCCTGAAACTTCAAGTATGACTGCTCGCAAGCCAAAAGGCTGTAACAATGACGATAAACAGATTCAAAGATGGCACAACGAGCAAAAACACTGGTTTTACAGCTACGACAGTTACGAAGGGTAATAAATAAAGGAGCAAATAACATGAATTACGTGATAATAACTATCCTAGCGTTAAGCGTAATACTAAGCCTCAGTAAGTTTGACGATCAAGCACTAGTGGGTAATATGGTTACAACGTGCGAGCAAAACTATGCTGAAGTACACCAAGAAGACACCACACTGCACAATGTTACTCTAGAGAATGAATGCGG
Source organism: Candidatus Saccharimonadota bacterium (assembly GCA_013816445.1). Classification (GTDB taxonomy): domain Bacteria; phylum Patescibacteriota; class Saccharimonadia; order CAILAD01; family BJGX01; genus CAILAD01. The sequence goes on along the minus strand of JACDEK010000001.1, from coordinate 22,966 downwards.
GCAATTGATTGATCAAGTACAATCAAAGGGCTACGAAGTGCTACAGAAAGACGGTAGATTCTGGGCAGAATATAAAGGAGAAACTAAATGAAAATACTTAAGAGATTACTACAACGGTATCATGTTCGGTATAACGAGTTACCAAAACTGACGAGAAAGGTCTAGCATCAGCTAGGCTTTTTTTGGATGTGCTCCCAAGCTCGACTAATTGCTACCTTCTCATTGTGCGACATAGGACTTATAAATCTGGGCTTCACTTCGTGATCAACCCTATCCCTCTCGTTAACTTCGTAAGCCATGTACAAGTAATCAATAAAACCTATAGGCAAGGACTGTAGCCACTGCATAAATACATCATCTTTAAGGTCACTAAATAAAAACTTCTTTTTCATACTTGTATTATACTCTTTACTTTGGTATACTGTTACTAATTCATATGTGATTATATGAATTTTACTAGGGAACGTAATAGAGCGTCTGGCTGGTATCAAAATAAGCCTAGAGATTCTATCGACCGACCGACCGACCGACAGGCTAACTATCAGGGGTTCTAATCCTAGATAGCCTAGAGGGAGAGAGAGAGGGAAGGAGCAAAACCGTACTCTCATGGCCGTAGGCTAAAAAGGGTAAGGGGAGCTATTGACAATTAAAACTAGTTGATATATTATAAGAGAGATCACATATGAGCCCGCCCTTCCCTAGGGGCGGTTTTTCTTTACACAAAGAAACGGCAAGCGTATGATTTATATATGAAGAACACAAAAAAGATTACTACAGTGAAGAAGAAGGCATGGACGGAGTTTTCGAAGTACATTCGTACACGAGATACAAAGCCACAATGGCCAGAGGGTAGAATAGGCACTTGCGTAACCTGTAAGCGTCCGTATGAGTTCAAGAAGCTCCAGGCGGGGCATTTTATACCAGGACGAATGAACTCCGTGCTATTCAACGAGAGCATAGTTTTTGCACAGTGCTATCACTGCAACGTGGGACTCAAGAGCAACCCAAGAGAATACGATAAGTTTATGCGTACCAAATATACAGAAAAAGAAATACAATCATTCGATAAACTACCATATATAATAAAAAAATACATCTATCAAGATTATATAGATATAGCTCAAGAGTACAAAAAGAAAACACAAGCATTACTTGACAAAGAGAACGACTTAAGCTAGTATAGATATATAACAAAGGGCGATAAATGATATATAAACTATACAATAATGAAATAGAAATGGACTTCAACGAGGGCGTACACCGCTATAAAGTAAATGGCGAGTACAAAGAGGGCGTGACAACGCTTATAAACTCAGTAACAAGTAAAGACGGCTTAATCTCGTGGGCTGCTAATTTATCCGCTAACACGTTTAGAGACAATATAAGACGTGTTTTTGACCGTACAGGCACAATCACCGATAATGACATAGAAAACGCCTCAGACACCGCCAGAAAAGCTCATACGGCTAAGAAAGACAAAGGAGCAGACACAGGCACAGAGGTACATAAACTTATAGCTGATTATATAGCCTTAAAGCTTCAGGGAGTAGAGAGCACAATAGTATCAAGCAATACCCAGGTGCAACACTCTTTGAATGCGTTCAATCACTGGCAAGAAACCTATAACCCTGCATATATACATTCTGAAAAACCTATATACTCAAAGCAATATGACTATTGTGGAACTTTTGACTGCTTAGCGAATATCAAAGGTAAACTAACAATGATAGATTTTAAGACAGCAAACCCAAACGCTAATTGGAAGACAGGCGAAGTCAAACCGTACCCAAAGGACTTTATACAATGTTCAGCATATGACGAAGCTTATACAGAAGAATACGGAAGCGGTTGCGATCAGTATATGGTTGTGTACGTCACAAAAACAGGCGAGCTATATGTATTTGTAGACGAAGACATAGAAGAAACTAAAAAAGCATGGGTATGTGCTTTAACCTTAGCCAGACACAATAAGGTGCTTAATACAAAAAAACTACATAACAAGTCTTGACAAGTAGCATAACTCTATGATACAATGGAGTTACAAATTAAATAAACGAAAGGGCGATATGAAAAAGAAATCAAACAAAAAAGCAAAGTGGATAGTAATCTCACTCATGGGTATTGTTACATTAGTAGCAGTTAGTTTTCTAGCAGTAAAGTTTTACAGCTGGAGCTTCAACAGAGGATACCTAGAGGGAACAAAAAACCAAGTGCTTTGCCAAGCAGCACAAAAAGATACCACACTAGTAAACCTATGTAAATAAGGGGGAATACGGATCACACAATAGCAGGCATTGATTTTACAGCGATGGACGATCTAAGTAAGTTATCAACTAACGCAGGATTAAAGGAGACTAAAATGGATGTGGGATTTGACGATTGGGCATCAGATCAAGAAGTAGAGTATACACTAGTAGCAAAAGTGAATGGCGAGGTTGCATACAAACAAGACTTTGGCCAGTCAGATGACTTAGTTGGTCAGGTAAGACACGCTGAAGAACAGACAGCCCAGTTACTAGACAGTCAGTATGCTGATCTAGCACCAGAATACCAAAAAGAGATTTGAGGAGGAGAAGAAATGAAATACTCAATAACAAAAGATGGAGTAGCATTAAATAAAAGTTTATACACACTAGATAAAGAAACAAGAACTTTTTCTAGTACTGTTGATGGTTTAGTCTTAGACTTCAGTGATGAGGATGCCTGGACATTTAAGACTAGCTCTGGTTGCACATTTACTACTGGCTCTGGTTGCACATTTACTACTGGCTCTGGTTGCACATTTACTACTGATTCTGATTGTGTAGTTGTTCGTAGAGATGTTTATGAAGTCATAGAATTGGAAGCAGGTGTCAAGATTAAGTTGAATGATTATAAAACTAAAGGGTTCACAAAGGTAGACAACTCAGAAAGCATTGAAATTGAGAGCAAGACTTACACTATAGATGAAATAAGGGAAGCACTACTAATAATATTGGAGGAGGTAAGATGAACGACAAAATCAAGCTAAATAATGTAAAAGTAGTATTTGCAAACATGAAGGACGAAGGATTTGGTAGATCAATAACTATTGATGCAACAAACCCAGAAACCCAAAAAACCATTAATGAATGGGTAAAAGATAATAACATTGGTAAAGCCGACAATGCTGGTAAGGCTAACTTCAAAGAGTACGAGCCAGAAGTGGGCGACAAAGTAATACAGTATTCTTTCAAAATAAATGACTATACAAAAATTGTAGGAGTTAATGGTCTAGTATCTGATGATCTTGGTTACGGAGCAGTTGTTAGTATTATGGCTCAAGCGTTCCAATACGACAATAAGTTTGGTAAGGGTACTTCTGCTAGTCTAACAGCTGTACTAATAACAGCTTCTGTTCGTACTTCATCTGATGATGACGTGGACGAGCTTTTATCTGAAGCTGGTATTGAAAAAGTAGAAGAAGTATTCCCAGGAGCAACCGAAGATACTAGCGGAGTTACTAGCGAAGAAGACAAAGCTCGTGAGAAGTGGGGCAAGAAGACCGATGATGCACCACTACCAGAGCCACAGGGTGAAATCAACTTAGACGATATACCATTTTAAGGTTGTTATGAAACTAGAAAAAGCAATTGAGGGTATATGCAAATATAGAGAGGTTATACATACTCAGAACCAATGGGAAAGCCCGCTAGACCTATCTGACACTATGACAAGACTAGCTATATATAATTCCTACTTAGCAGATAGTATAGCTCCGCTACATAAAGAAGCCACAGACAAAGCTTATATGGTCTTTACGGAGTGCATGGACAAAGAAATGCCAGTCACTAGAGCCGAAGCAATGTCACGAGGTGAGAGCACCGAAGAACGAAGACAATACGAAAACGTAAAAAACATATATCAGGCAACATCAAACCTAATAACAGTTTTACAAAGCCGATTAAGAACTATAGAAAATAAGATGAAACAAGAGGGAATAAATGCAACTTAGCCAAGAAGAACAAGACCGTTACGACACTTTAACACGAGGACAGAAAATGTCTTTCACAACTAAACGTAGATTTTCAGATGAAGAGCGTAGACAATGGCGAGTAAAGGGCGGTAAGGTAAAAACCCCAAAAGGTTTTGCCAGTAATCCAGAGCTTGCCAGAGAAATGGGTAAAAGAACAACTAATAGAGGGTGGAATAAAAATTACAACCAATAATAGAGTTGAGAACCTGCTCAAATATATTCCAGAGCTTAGAAGTAGCGATAAGAAATTACTTTTATCATTCTGGGAAAAAGAAGGTTTTGTTTTATCAGAAGACCAAAAGAAAAAGTTTATGTATTGCACCTGTGCCGAGAGCATTACACGTAGTAGACGTAAACTAAAACATATGTACCCCGCTACAAAAGAAGTAGCTGAGGGACGTTACAAGCAGTTTGAGATGTACAAGCACAATGTGGGGGTTGTATGAAGTTGGCAACAATAAGTATTGTGATGCTTATAACGACAGTAATATTCTTTGGTGTAGTAAATGTACTAATGAATTGGGCGGTAGAAGACATCTGTGCAAAACCACCATACCCACAAGTATGTATAGAAAGACCATTATGAAAGTATTAAACCTATATGCTGGTATCGGCGGTAATCGTAAGCTATGGAAAGATGTGGAAGTGACGGCAGTTGAGAATGACCCACAAATAGCTGAGGTATACAAACAATTCTTTCCTGATGATGAGGTTGTTGTGGGTGATGCACATGAATACTTGATGGAACACTTTCAAGATTACGACTTTATATGGTCAAGCCCTCCATGTCAGTCACATAGCAAAACAAACTTTTTTCTTAAAGGGCAAGGTATATTTAGATACCCAGATATGAAACTATACCAAGAGATACTATTTTTACAGTACTTTTTTAAGGGCAAGTATGTAGTTGAGAACGTGCAGGGGTACTATAAACCACTAGTCGAACCGCAAAAGATGGGCAGACACTACTTCTGGGCTAACTTCAAGATACCCGAAGTAAAGATAGACTATGTTCAGATAGGTACAATGAACCGCAACGCCAGTAAAGAAGCTCAACGAAAGGCGATTATACGAGAAGCTCAGATACCCGAACTTACAGACCTACACGGACTAGACCTTACAGGTATAAAGTTAAAAAACAAACGACAAGTATTAAGAAATTGTGTCTACCCAGAGGTAGGACTAATAATATTGGAGGAGGTAAGATGAATAAGACTGAAAAAGCAAAGATTGATTCACAACCAGAAACACAGCAGATGCTTGGAAAGTTGGTAGAGTTGTATGGAATTGTTGATTGTAAAAATCTACACCACAATAAAAATAAGCAGCATGAATCATTTGAAGATTGCCCTGTAGAAAAAGAAATTAACGACATCATCACACAACTAAGGAATATAGTGCATTTTATAAATTAAGTATTAAAGAGAGATTTGAATACTCTAAGAAAGAAGTACCAAATGATTAAACTAGTACCACTACATAAACACAACCGATACAGTAAGTTCTGGCACGAGGGTATAGAGTATGCTAGGTGTATGACCTGTAGAGCGTGCCATAGGGTGAGCAGATGAATAAGACTATAGAAGAACAACTAAAGGAAGCTTTGGAAGAGTACCAAGCTATCGCTAAACCAGCCTACGAAGCTTACGAATCTAGGGTGGCCGAGATTGAGCTGGAGAAAGATACAAATAAAAATGATTTTAACAAACAGTTAGAGTTCATACTATTCAAACACTTTTGTAAGATTGAACCAGCCAGGGCTGTAGACTCTATAAAAGCTCAAAAAGAAATATTGAATGCTCACCAAGCCGATATAGACAAGGCCATAGCAGAATATATTGAGCCTTACATAGTTAATTGTGTACAAAATAATGGTATGTCAGCCTGTAAAAATTGCGGACTATGCAGGCTTAGGGAGGAAGTAAAAGATGAGTAAAGAAACTAAACAGGTGTATAATATTTAACATAACGGAGAAAGCTTATTTTATCACGTTTATTAGCAGTCACTTGGCTTATAGCCATAGCAGCGATCCTAGTAATAGCAGTAAAATTAAATACTTCAAAAATAGAAACTGATTACAAAATACAATCTATCAAGAATGTTGGAGTACAGTTAAAAGTAAATCAGTTAAAACAAAAAGAAGAGTCAGAACTTCTAAAGAAACAAGTAGAAGAGTTAAAGCAACAAGTACAGGCTAAGGCAGAGGCTAAAAGATTAGCCGAATTAGCCACACAGACAGCCCCTAAGCCATCTTTCCCGCCCGCCCCAGTAGCTAGGGCTTCTGGCTCATGTAGCGACTGGATGGCTCAAGCAGGCGTCACAGATGTTGGTTCAGCAATAATACTGATCAATAGGGAATCAGGCTGTAATCCAAATGCAGTGAATAAAAGCTCAGGAGCTTGCGGGGTTGGGCAAAGCCTGCCCTGTAGTAAAATGGGGGCTGTAAATGCAAACGGTACGAGTGCCGTATCTCCAGTGAATCAATTAATTTGGATGCAAAATTATGTGATTCAAAGATATGGAAGCTGGAAAGCCGCAGTAAGCTGGCACGACAGTCATAATTGGTACTAGTACCACAAGAACTACTGTGTTAATATAGGGGTATGTGGAAACAACTTGAAGACTACCCAAATTATGAATGTAGCATAGATGGCTATATCAGAAATAGGAAAACGCTCGGTGTAGTAAAGCCTGTAATTAAAAATGGAGGCTACCTATCAGTAAGGCTGAGTAAAGATGGGAAGGTATCTGAGAAATCTCTACATCGCCTGGTTATATCTACCTACGCCGATATTCCTGATGGTTATCACGTTAATCATATAAATGGGATAGTGACTGATTGTAGGTTGGTAAACCTAGAATCCTGCACACCGACAGAGAACAACGAGAGAAGGTTATTTTTGAGAAGAGGCGAAAGTGTCAACACAGCTAAGCTATCCGAAAGGCAAGTCATGGAAATACGCAAAAGAAAACAAACTGGGGAGCGAAGCCTAGACCTTGCGGAAGAGTATGGGATAAACAAGTCGTCTGTGAACAAAATAGTAAGAGGCTACTCATGGAAACACTTACCTGTATTAGAAGTAGATAACTCGTACTGGGGTAACAGTAAAATAACTGGTTCGTTGTCTGGTAAGGAGTTGGCTAAAAAATATGGCGAAGATTATTTCAGCAAGATAGCCAAGGGTACAAAGGTTAAGAAACATTGTGGAAGTTGCACGTGCTAGCTCATTCAAATGCAAAGGGCTGGTACTAGGCGTATAATGTAGTTAGTACCTTACAATCTAGGGGGAATAATGGCAACTGTGCAGAAGTCTGTAGTAGTACAGAAGAAGAAGCGTGCATCCCGCAAGAAGCGTCGGACACCATCGAAAGGAAGACGATGATTAACTGGGTATGCCCTCATTGCGAAGTTAGGATTGTAACACTACGCAAGGAGGTGGAACACAGATGTTTTCGAGTAATGCGAACCGTCGTCGTAACCAAACGGGGCGTAGTAGAAAAGTAGTATGCCCTGTTTGTAAAACTCCTGTAGAGGTTGCGTCAATTACAGCCTTTCTGTACTGCCATTACTGCCCAGTCACAGAATCGTTGTGGTATACCAACGGTCTACTTTTCTCCAACACACCAAAGGAGATAACTCGTGTCGAACGTGGTTGCGTTGAGAGAACGTCTAATCAAGACCGACAAGTACCTTGCCAAGTTATACAGATGGAACAAAAACATCAACAGCAAGATACTGCGGGTACAAGCTGAGCGTATAAAGCTAGTGTCGCGAATCGAGAAAGAGGAGATGCGAACGGGGGAACGATGACACAAGACCAAGAGTTTCTAGAGATAGAACTTCGAGGATTAGAAGTTGAGCTAGACATCAAACGTAAGGCTCATATCCTCTTAGTTCGTGACATCAACCGCCTAGAGATTCAACACCGTCACGTCGAGCTACTCATTGAGGAGGTGAAAAGATGTTCAAGCTGATTAGCTTCTTCGTTGATTACTTGGACTACCGCCTCCGTAAGTGGGAAGCCAAACTCCAAGAACCACACCTCGCCCGACAAGCGAAAACCTGCCCAGACAAAGTTGACCCACAAGGTACACTATTCTGAGCAGTGCCTCCTGTAGAAATACAGGGGGCTTTTTATATAAAAAAATACCCCAAGTCGATGAGGTATTTTTAGAGTTGTTCTTAAACGAGTTTTTGTATAAATATATAAGTTGCACTTGAAAGCAGGTACGACGACTTATTTAGAGTATATCACTTATTGGCAAGCTTCACATTCAGAAAGTTCTTTTGGATCAATAGGACACACCATTGGCTTATCCCACTCCTCTATTATTTCTGATTCGAGAATAACCTTATCCTCTGATTTCATTACTTTACCTGTCTGTTTGGTACTGCGTAAACTCCTAATGCACCAGCGATACCAATTGCTAGTTGTACATATTGGTTATCTCCGTACACAGAAGCTAATCCTGCAAGCACTACAGTAAGTGCTGCTACAAGAAACTTACTATATTTGCCTAGTCCTTTAAGTTTGTCTACCATGGAAACTTACCTGACAAGCCACCTACTAGTACAATAAGTCCTGCAATCAATCCTGCTACTGTTGCATACATTGCAATTGCTGGTACAAGTCCTACTATTAAAGCTACTATTACACCTACGATTATCGCTGTTACTACTGCTATGATTATGTTCATTTCTGTTCTCCTTTAAGTCCAAGACGGATTATTAGTTTAGTTAATATTTCACCGAAGCCATTTAATAGCTTTGTGTCATCTGTTTGTGTACCAATTTGTGCTTGTAATTCTTTTACCTGTTTGGCTAGGCTATCTACTTGCCCCTGCAATACTTTGTTCTGGTCTTGTAAGGTATATATCTGTTGTTGCCAGTTATCTCGGCGAGCTACTGCACCTAGTGTTGCTGCAGCTTCGTGGTCATTGGCTTCTTGGTCATCAGATAAAGCTTCTATAAATGTAAGCCAGCCCTTACCTACAAAAGCATTGAATGTGCCTCTGTCTAAAGCTCTACCTCTTATTTGTAAATGAGTTTTGTTTGCTCGTGCAAAGTTATTGTTATCGTTGATTATCACGTCATTATCTCCTTGTGGTTGTACAGCTTGAGATTTTGGTACAAGCCAGCCCATTACATTATTATAATTATATATTTTTATTGATGCCCCTGAACCCATTGGGTCGTTCTGTTGAATAATACGCACTACGTTAGTATCGCTACCCTCGATTGCTACGCCTGTGTGACCATAGCCACCGCCAACTCTACCGTTAAAGACTACTATCGAACCATAAGGTGGTACACCAGATGGTGTATTGGGTACGGTTGTGAAGTAATCTGTACGAGTACCCATCATAAGACGTGCGTATGGTACAGGAAATGCTGGGCAGCCTGGTACACCTAGAACCTCAAGTGCGTATAGTTGTACTAATTGCTGGCACTGCCCGATATTCTGACTACCACCACCACACGAACCTAATCGTTGTCCTGCTCTTTGTGCATACCATTCACCTATTGTCATTATTTATCCTCCTTAGTCTTAACTAATTGCCCAGAGCCATGAGACTCTTTAGAACGAATGTTAGCCGATTTGTCTAATGTACTTAGTATCTTAGTAGTGTTCTCATTGCCCTGAGATATAAGCTCCCCAAGATGGCCGTTGCGTTGTTCGGCTTCTATGGCACTCTTTACAGTTGCATCGGCTACTCTACCACTTGCACCAGCCATATCTTTAACGGCTGATATAAACTCCTTACGCTCATTTCTATCTGCATCACGGTCTTTTGATGCCTGTAGTAGCATAACCTTAGCGATACCATAAAACCCTAATAGCATGCCAGCGAACGCACCTAATACAACAGAAATATCCATATCTCTATGCCCGACTCTTGCTGAAGTTTTTATCCATAACCTTTATTATACCTTACTTATTTTTCTTATACCTAGATTTAAGTGCTTTGTCGCTATCATTTATGTAAGCCTTTTTAAGTGCTTCTTCTAAGCTACTGTCTTTAGTGTGATGTTTGTTATACTCAGTCAGTTTGTTATTTAGACTATCGTTGTACTCTTTGGCTATTTTTTTAGCATCATTATAGTCTTTTCTTTGTACCGCTTCATTTACTTTACTGACATACCTAGTACGATCTGGGCTGTTTTGCTCTAAGGTTTTGTAGAATACGTTAGTACCCTCACCACCCCTAGCTTCGGTTAGTGCTCCAGATAGTCCAGCCATTACGCTTCTGCCGCCTATTTGTTCTTTTGGTATTATTCCAGCTTTTGCAAGAACATTGTCCGAAGCATTAAGCCCCTGACTACCAACTTCTGCTAAGTTTTGTTTAATGAACGCCTCAACTCTAATTGGTGATATTCCAAGCATTTCACCAATTTTTCTAGCAGTTCCAGAAGTATAGTCTTTTACCTGTTCATTAGCAGGTTTGTTTAGCATAGAGTCCGCTACTATTGGTGCACCAGTAAACATACTCTTATTAGCGAATTGTTCTATACCTGGTTTTAAAATTTGTGGAGTAAACTGACCAAGTGCTTTCATTGGGTCTGTGCTTATTGGTTGTATTGTTTCTAACAAGGCATTTAGTGCATCTTGTCCACTAACTGAACCCTTACCATACGCAGATTCTATAGCTCTCCCAATAAGACCATTCATTGCACCAAATGAAGGGTTTACTGGTAGTTTAATAAGTCCACTGTAGCCACCCTTACCGTTAGACTTAGCACCAGGCAATACAAGTATTAGGCTACCTTCTTTTTCGTAAGGAGGTATTTCGTTCCATATCTTACGTCTTTCAGGGTCTGCCATATTATACGCAGTTACTGCTGCCATAGGAGCATACACACCAACAAGCAATTTAGCCCCTGTTGCTACTGGTCTCTCTTTCATAGCTTTCAAGAATGTTTTAGTACCTTGAACACCAGGGTTAAGATATGGTATTACTGCATTTAACTGACGAGTTATCGACCCAGCTCTCAAAAAGTCTACAGATACCTTATTATAGGCATCTACAGCCTCTCGCATGGCTTCATCTTTTGTTTTACCAGCCTTTGATGCAGCGTCATAGTATGATCTTGCATTCATAGTTCTTGTTAGCTCTTCGGTCTTGCCTATGGTATTTTCTACTGATCTGAGCCACTGGTTAGGTCTCGCTGCCTTGTATGCAAGGTTTGAACCTAAGCTTCTTTCAGCCTGTATCTGTTTTACTGTTTTGCCCATCTTACGGAATACATCAGCTTCAATAGTACCGCCACCATATCTAGCCATCTCATCACCGAACTCACCTAATCCAGCAGTATCACCCACTGCTTTGAAGAAGTTTTTAACACTAAGTATTGGGTGTTTACCAACTATAAAGGAGAACTGTTGATCTTTTGGTACGTTTCTCACTCCGAATACTACGTTTAGCCCAGTTGCACCCATTTTCAAAAGTCTAGCAGATGGTGCCATTATCTTACCAAGTAAGCCAATCTCTACTCCATTCATGCCTTTTACAGCATCTCTAAATTCAGGAGCTATCTCAAAAGTACGCTTTGCTCCACTATCCAAGAATGAGAAAGTATTTTTATTACCGATAGCTTCGGATACTTTTATCTCTCTTATACCAAATGGATTACCCTCTAGGTTTACATAAGATGATAGTGCTTTTGCAGCATTGTTTCTTTCACCCTGTGCAACCATTCTACCCATATTCTCGTACATATTCTCCATTACGTTCTTTACTTCTCTGTCAGAACCGTTTATTGCTTTGACTACGTTCTGGCTAGATAAACTCACTGAACTGCCACTATCAAATGATTTTTCTATCTCGTCCATTACACGATTAAATGGAACATAATCAGGACTTTGTTTTTTGAGCATCTCAGCAGTTTCTCTAGAAATTAAATTGTAATTTACTGCTTCATCTAAGAACTGTCCATTGTACTCTTGGGTTTTAGAACTTAATTCAGCAAATCTAGCTGAGTTTAGTTCTACATTTTTAGCAGCTTTGCCAAGATCTACACCAGACATATTCTCACCAGTATTCTTGTATAGTTCTAAGGCTCTCTTATCTCTCAAGAATATACTAGCTTTATCAAAATCTTTTCCGCCATGTAGTTTTATTATGTCTTCTAAGCCAGCATCTTTTCCAAACTGTTGAGCTATTATCTCTGATCTGCGAGTTCTATCTATGAGGTTACCAATATCCTCAGATGCTTTTAGATTAGGATTAGAGTTTCTAGCAGTAGTTTCAAGTATCGCAACGTCATCAAGACCAGCACCAACGAACTTTCTTTTTATCATTGATAGTTTATCTTTGAAACCAGATTTATTAGCATCAGTTATTGCTTTGGCTTCTTGTTTTGCATAGTTAGGGTCGAGTATCTTTGCTACTTCTATTTCAGCAGGTGTTCTAGGAGCTGGGATCATTCCTTGTGGGGCTGTTGCCCCCATAGAAAAGTCCTCACCTATTGCAGTAGATGCTTGTCTGGCTGGTTTTTGAATACCACCAGTTTGTATTTGTTGTAGTATGTTATCTCTCTCAGCTTTCAGAGATTTAAACGCTTCGGGATCTATCTGTTTTTTACCAGCCGATGCATCACCTAGCATTTTTTCTATTGAGCCAAGTCTTTTGCTAGCACCAATCGTAGCAATATTTGGTGAGTTTGACATAGTGAATCCATCACCACTTAATTTACCACTTGGTGTTGGTAGAGCTAGCTGAGATAATCTATCTGTTTCATCGAGGAGTTGTTTCTTAACTTTAGCAGAAACATTAGCATCATTTACTACTCTCAGGACACCTTTTAGATCCCTCTGAGATTCTACTAGTTTAGTGAGAGTTTCGGGAGCATTTATTTTGCTTGCATACTTTCCTAGACCAAGAGTTACAACGTTAAATGCTGCATCATAAGCAAGACCCTCAGCAAGACCTCTTTTTATATCACCGCCATTACCTACTGTTTGAACACCAGTAGAAGCAAGCGATTCACCGAGTAAAGGTAGGGCTTTAGATCCTAGTTGTGCAATTCTACCACCCCCAGCTAGACCTTTTACTAGAGAACTGCCAGCAGTAATTCCCTTAGCAACATTACCAATATCACCTGTGCCTATTATTTCAGTAGCAAGTTTAGAACCAGAGCCAGCTAATTGACCATATTTACCCCACTTATCTAGATCCTCTCGTTTTGTAGTAGATAGAGAGTTTTTAGTTCCCTGTTCTGGAAATAAAGAGTCCTTAACCATCTGAGCGTTTCTAGAGTTAGCATCTCTATTCAAACCAAAGCTCATTAAATTAGCACCAGCATTGGCAATATTGACACCTTCTCTACCGAGTCCACCAAGCAAGTTTTGGTTATATGTTTCGCTAAAGTTTCGTATTGGCTTAGGAATAGCTTTATCTGCATTAAACAATGCCAAACCTGTTGCTACAGGTGAGAAAGCACTTAATAATTTAGTGCTTGCTGGAGCATTAGTAAACTCTCTAGCCCTATCTATAGCATTAGATTTAAAACTTGCACCTGGAGCATTTTTAGATGTTTCAAGCAACATATTTTTTATTGGGTTGTCTGGAATGTTACTTATATTATCTAATAATTTTTTACGATCATTGTCACTTAAATCTTTAAATATACGAGCAAACGTATTATTAGCACCACTGAATTGATTAGCATATTGTTTATTAACATATTCTTGGCCTAAATCTTGTGGGCTATACCCAAATTTTTTAAGCTGAGTTGGGTTAAGCTGATCTAGACCACCAGCTTTTTGTGATTTATTAGGGTCTAGTCGAGCAACACTATATCGGCTCTCCCAAGATGAAAATGGATCATTACCACCCCCACCGCTAGACTGCGAACCGTATCTTGACTCCCAAGCTGCGAATGGATCTGACGCCATGACTAACTATATCCAAAATTGAAAGCTTTTCTTAGTCCTTTATCATAGACAGAGTCTCTTGATATATCATAACCACGTTGTCGCATAGCTTCTGCTATTGATCCATACTGAGAGTCACCATATTGACCACTAGAGCGAAGACTATTTACGAGAGCAGCAGCGTCATCTACAGATGGTTGTTTGGGTGCACGATCCCCTCCACCACCACCACCACGACTAGATCTAGCAGCTCGGGCCTCAGCAGCAAGTTTTTGCTGGAATTGTCGTTCTTGCTGTTGTCTTTCGGCTTCAGCTTGTCTTGTAGCTTCTTCTCTAGCAAGCTCTTGTTGTTGTAAACCTTGAGCTTGTGTAAGACGTTTAGAGTAAATATCATTGATATTAGTTTGTAATCCATATTGCTGTTGTGTTTGCTGCTGTTTTAACTGAGCCATAGCTGGGAGGTATTTTTCACCAACATATCGTGACTGTTCAGCTATAGGCATACCAGAGTAAGACATACCTTTAGATGATGCCATATTAGTAATATCGCCAAAAGCATTAGTTTTAGCGGTATCTAAACCACCCTGTTGGGCTTGATAGTAGGCGGGTAGTTCAGCCATCTGCTTGTTTACTACATCTATTTGTGGCTGATAAGCACTATTTAGTTCAGCAGTGATCTGATCGATAGACCTCGCCACTTTAACACATTCCTTCTAGTTTAGCAAGTGTATATCGTTTTCTTGTACGTGCTTTCATGCACGTTTTGCAATTACGACAAACTCCGCCTGTTTTAGTTTTATACTTATACATATTATCTTCTGTAAACTCATGCCCATATTTACAGTGAGTTCTAGCAGCTTCTTGTTTCCATAATGGGTTGCCACGAGATACATTCTCCTTAATAGTTACAGCTTCTAAGTGACTAGGGTTAATACATTTACGATTACGGCACAAGTGGTCTATAGTAAGACCATCAGGTATTTCGCCTACAAAAGTCTCATAAGATACTCTATGGGCAGACCTAGTCTTCTTATGGCCATTATTACTAATAGTTAATCGACCATACCCATGTTGACTTATACTACCAGTCCATTCCCAGCAATCCCTCTTCTTGTCCATGAGGCGGAATAGTCTTTCTCTAACTGTGTATATTTTAGATGCGATGATAGCCTCCTTAGTTAATTACTTACTATTATACCACCTAGTATTCTGGATACGACTCGAGAGAATCTGCAACGTGTATACCCTGTGGGTTCTGACCAGATAGACCCTTGTCTTGGAATAGCTGTCTTACTGCTTTTTCTTTAGTTTTCTGCTTAGTACCAGGTTCACCAATACTTGTTAGTAGATTGCTTATATCTGTCATTGTGACTTTATTACCTTCTGGGTTCATAATATCTCCTTATTTAAATATGTTACCTGTTATACCACTAAATATTGTACCAGTTACAGACACATATATAGAATGATCAGCACTGTCTTCATTTATTACTCGTATGGTTGATGTAGCAAAGTTCTTTGTGTATGGAGCTGTTGTAGATTGACTAAAATTCGGCGTAGCTGTGGTTATATTTAAATGATGCTGTACTATCATTTTCTTCTGAGCTGCAGATAATGATGCACCATTAGGGAATAAATAGTTAGGGTCATTTTCTACTCCAGCTCCACCAGATGAATTTAATGTATACAATGTTAATGAACCACCACCAGAGCCACCGAATGTAGGGGTGATGCTAACAGTTCTAATTATGACATCGTTTGAATGAAATTCTTGCTGACCACCGTAATATGTGATGAAAGCAAGATGTGTGCCGTTATAGGACATGCTAGTATTTACTAAGTTATAATCTGTACCACATCTTTCTGCTATTACAGTACAAGAACCAGTCCCACCTGCGGCTACTGAAGCTGATGACGTAGCTATATATATGTGAGGTTTAGTCGGCTGTAAAGCTATTTCAGCTGCTACTACAAAATAATCACCTATAGCTACGTTTGCAATGCTTGGCGAAGCAGTATTGTCTATGGTTATCGTCCCTGTAGCGTTTGTACCTGAATCTATAAAAACATCATATTGTGGAGTTAGTGTAGAAAAATTGGTATATTCTGGTTGATCATATGCCAAAGCTACTACTGCTAATTGTTTGCCGAAATATGGTCTAGCCCCTGTCATAGCTGTAGAGAATTGCCTTGGTGCTAGATCGCTTATATTAGCTATAGCCTTATCGAAGTTGTCATTTATTATTGGAATACTATCAGAGTAAGTATTAGGTAGTTTGATCGGTATATTCAATATTGGATTGCTCATGAGAATGAGCCAGGTGCTTTAGATGAGAAATACGCAGATTTTATACGCACATAATAAGTATGAGTTGATGAGTCGTAATTCCTACCGCTAATTGTAAGTGAGGCTACTCCACCAGCTGTTGTAAGGTCTAGCTTGGCATCTATAGCAAGGGCTTTCTGAGCTACAGATAGACTAACTCCTATTGGGTATAAGTAGCCTGAATCATTATCTGTGTCTATGTATACGTCCATACTAGGCACAATAGCTGAAACACCCGCTATGATTGAACCTGCTGTTATATACGGATACGAAGATGATCCACCTGGATTAACTATTACTACAGTGTCGCGGAATGTAGTCCCTGCTGTTATAGCTGAAAAAGTAACCGTAGTTGTAGTGGTTTGACCTGCACCAAGAGAAGTTACATCAGCTGCTACTTTATCAAAATTGTCGTTTATGAGTGGGATTGCCTGTGTGTAGTTTGTACCCTCTTGTAGTCGGTTAGGTACTGAAGCCATATTAAGCTACTTCATAAGTATATACACTAGCGATATAATCTGTTGAGCCAAAAGAGAAAGGAACAGTGCCAGTTACATCTGAACCTCTACCACTAGCAGATATATTGAAAGTATTGAATATATGGGCTGTAGAATTACTAGCTATAGAACGCACCCAACCTAAATATGCCTGAACTCCACCATCTTCGATATAAGAATTCCCTAACATCATATGACCGCCAGTGAATATGTTGGACTGGGGAGTAATAGGATAAGTAAGAGAGACTGCTCCTGTACCAAAAGAAGTAGTTGTACCCACTACAATCCTTTCTATAACTGTGCATTTTTTCCCTAACAGAGAGAATCTGCATGTTAATGTACCATTACCAATCAAAGGAGAACCGCCCCCAGCACCTAATGTTGGAGTGAAGTTAAACCATTGAGGAAAGTTTAGTGGGGTAGCTGCTTTAGAGAAATAGACACTAGATATAGTTGAGTTAGCTACTGTAAAGTCTATACCACCATTTAAAGTAAGTATGGTAGCTGTAACTGCTGTTATATAGAAATATTTAGTAGAGCCGTTAGAGAACTTTATCTTATCACCTACTGAGTATTTGGTAGTAGCGTCAGATGGAACAGTTATTGTTGATGCAGTGGCGTATGTCCAAGTATCAGATACTAGTATCCAACCGTCCCAAGTAGATGTTTTAGCACCTAAGTCTATAGAGTTATCAGCTAGTTTAGAGCCAGCTATAGCTGCACCTGCTTTAATGTTTGTATTATCAATATTACCGTTAAACTCATTAGCGATAGTGTTGATTGGGTTATTTACATCTGAGGCATCTGCTGTTGTCCCATCTGATACTTGTGTTGGTGATATAAGACCGATAATAGACTCCTTTACTTAATATTACTATTATATCATCTTGGGCGTTGTGTCATGTAAAGCAGTGTATGACCATAGAACTCTACTGGATTGTTCACGCCTTGTCTGTATAATCTGAACTGAACATATTTAGCTCTACCAGGTATAGATATACGAGGTGCTACCAAAGTAGAAGCTCCCCAAGTAAATGATCCCCATAGATAGCCAGAGCCCCATATAGAACCTAAACTAGCCATACTCTTTAAGGTTGTAGAGGGGCTGTTAGCGAAGTCTTTATCGTATTGACAGCTTACATTGTATGCACCTGATTGTGCTGCAAATCGTGGATACCACCTCTTAATCCGTTTCTTTGATGCAGGATTACCAAAGAATTCGTATTTTGTTCGTATATCGTATGTTAGAGATTTACCAAGATTATTGTAGGTATTTGTTGAGGCTTCAGCGTAATATGCTGCTCCCACTAGATTAGAAGCTTGTAAGAATTGCCCAGTATCACCTACACCCTCCCATACATTAGAGAGACTTATGTAAGTGTTTAAGTCTATAGACTCCCAAGAAGCGTAGTTTATGTTATACACTAGACACTTAGAGTTTTGAGCACCACCACTTGGGGTGTAAAAGACATAAAATCTATTATTAGCAAGTGCTGTGGTTATTGTAGACTTATTAGCGATTGCATTGAACTCATCTGTTATATCTCTTGAGATCAACTCATCAGTAGCACCGTTAAATCTGTAAATGCCATCATCAGATACAAAGTATAAGTGATTTCGAGTAGATTGCATTTGTTCTTGACTATATGAGCCTTTTAGACCAGTAGCCTTTCTTAAAACAAAGTTAGTTAGATCTGATCCATACAAAGCCCACTTAGTCTTTTTAGTAAGAATGTAGAGGTTATCATTAAGTACAGTCCAGCCAGATATAGTATCTGGGTTTTTGGGTGATGGTACATATAAGAAGTTAGTCGAGGTAAAGGTCTCAAAAGCTGTTTTATCACTAAAATATATTCTGTTTGGTGATGTTACATCTAAATAAAACATCTGATCTTTATGTAGAATCAAATTAGATGAGATTGTGGTAGTGCCAGTATTTGATGCTTCTGTGGTGAAATTCCACTTACGGGGAGCATCTACACCGTTTGTGTAATACACAACATCATTCGCCATATGAAATCTGTATAGACCGTTAGCTGTAAGACCTGCTTTTAAGCTTGTTAGAGAGCCGTTAACGTCACTTACGCTGTAAAGTGTAGTTCCATGGGCTAAAAGGCTTTTCTTCGTACCATCGCTCTTATATGCCCTATAAAGACCTAGTGTGGCTGAGTTTGTTGATATATAAGTTCTAAAGTTTAGCTCAAAAGCTGTTGCAGCCCAACTTACACCTGATGATGTAGAAGTTAAAGCTGTTGAGGCTGTTGTAGATGTAGTCCACTTATAATCACCAGAGCCGTCATCTTGGTTATAACACACTACCCAATAAACAGATGCAGAAGTAATCTGTGGAGCTTCCATAAACCGCACTGATATATAGGCTGCTGAACCTGTTGGTGTTGAGGCTGGAACAGAGCTTGTAGCCAAAAGCGTACCAGGTGCACCCGCAGTGTCCGAGTATATAGCCACAACAATTGGTGCTGTACCTGAGTTATTGTTTAAAAGGTTTAAATCTACTCTAGTGAGTCTTCCTGTAGCTCCTGCTGTGTATTTTGCTGCAAACCAAGTAGTTTTAGTAATCGCTGAAGTAGAAGCACCTGTAACTGAGGTTCTTTGGACATCTACGGTTTCTCCTGCTGGTACAGAGTAAAAGTCACAACCTTGTCGTGTTTTGTACCTACCGAGTGTAGAAATTCGTGCGTCTGTAGATACCCGTAAATAGTTTTCTTGTATTACGTCATTAGCATCAAAAGAGTTTACGCCCTTAGAATAATCTAAAAGTTCCATCTTTTGCAAGGGTGCTGGGATAACTCTTGGTAGAGATGCTTGTCGCATTAGATACCTCGTCTATTTATATTCATTCTTGTAGTAGCTGAAGACTTAGGGCTGTATCTCCTAGACATATCATCTACTAGTTTATCCATTTTAACAGTTATATATGCTGACTGGTCGAAACTATCATTATATTCTAGGGCTCTTTTATACATACCTAGAACAAGGACTTCTTGGAACTCTACTGGTATCTCTGGTACATCAGAAGCATTTACTAGTTCAGTAGGTATTTTGTAATATCTTAGAGTCATTGTTACAGCAGATGAAGCAATTGGGTATAGACTTATAGAATTGGCAAAAGAATACCATATTATGGGAGTGCCTTGTGTAAGAATTGCATTGGCTGAACCAAATGTGCTATCGAACTCCTCAGCAGACATAGGCTGTAATACCTTATATAAGCCTACAGGAGAGGTTATTTTGAGATTTATAGGGAGCTGTAGATCTGTTGGGAGTGTTCCTAAACCAGAAGCTCCAGAAGCTATACTAAAAGTAGTTGATGTTTCCATAAACTGCATAAACCTACTATTAAATAACTCTCTTTGCGTATCGTTAGCAAAGTCAGTTAGTATAGTGCTTGAAAATCCTGAGTCATCAAGTTTATTCTGTACTTTGGTTATAATTGTACCGACATTATATGCCATTAAATCTCCTGTCTTTCAAGTTCTATTATATCACTAGCTTATTCTACACCACTAGCTTCTGGCTCAACTGCTTTAGGAGTCATAACAGCATCTAATTGAGGAACTATAATAGCTTTTTTGTCTTGTATCTCTGCTAGTCTGTCTGATATAGATTGCTCAGCATCTAGTATGTCTTGCTTTACTTTGGCAGGGTCAGCAACCTTGTCGGTCTTTTTAACTAGTTCAACCGTATTACCTGAAGTATCTTTACAGCTAATCGTAAACGTAGAGTAAACCTCGCCGTCTACTGTCTTATAGCTAACATCACTTATTGGATTAGTGCCGATTAAGCTAAGCACCTGTAACGCTTGATTTAGTATTTGTTCTTGAGTTTGTTCGTCCATAATTATCTCCTTATCTTGTTATTACCATTACCATACCAGCACCACCATTACCGCCTGCACCTGAGTTACTACCGTTAGTAGATGCTCCACCTCCGCCTCCGCCACCGCCCCAAGTTCCACCGTTTCCACCAGCACCTGCAGCACCAGCAACAGCTGAGCCGCCACCTCCGCCGCCAGCTCCACCACTTGGGTCACCACTAGCTGAGACTACGGCAGGAACAGCACCAGCAGCACCAGCAGCACCAGCAGCACCACCAGCTCTTGCAGTTGGGTCGTGTAATCCACCAGTACCGCCTGCGGATACTGCTTCGACTGCAGTTACTCCACCTCCGCCACCACCGCCTGAACCTCCAGCATATCCAACACTTCCAGCAACGCCGACTGTACCAGCTGCTGCCCCAGCCCCACCTGTTGCAGGTGCAAACATAGCATTGCCAAATCCGCCGCCACCAGAACCAAAACCATTATTTCGTGAACGTAACCACGAACCAAAAGAAGATGTTACGTTTACCGCACCACCAGCGTCACCATTTGTAGTATCGACTGTTATAGCTGCACCACCTAAGCCACCAACTCCAACCGTTACTGTTTCAGTTGTAGCTAGTGTAGTTATAGAGAATACACCCCTAACCAAAGGAGCTGAACCACCGCCACCGCCACCTGAGCGTATGCCACCTGTTGCACCTCTACGGCCAGAACCACCACCTTGACCACCACCAATACAAAGAACTTCCACTTCTTTATAAGCAGGGTCTAATGGTTTAGTCCATGTTCCTGATGCGGTAAAAAATTGTACGTTTGGTTGAGGTGTATATGACATGATTATCTCCTTAAGTTATTATCCAGTTTGCACCTGTTGATTGAACAACGAGCGAAGCATATTGAGTAGATAGTACAGCAGTTGTTACTCCATCTATAGTTTGTGATGAGGTGGTGGCTATAGTTATAACGCCTGTACCTGAGTTCTTTATGTTATAGACTTGACCTGTTACTCCGACAGCGGTGGGTAAAGTTACTGTAAATGTGTTAGTGGTACAGTCAATAGTGTAATTGTTAGCTGTAGCTGTATAGTTGGCTATTTGGGCTGTATAGCCAGGTCTTATACCTGTCATCAGGCTTGGATAGCTGAGAGTAATTAAGTTAGTATTAGTATCAAAACCTATAGCAGGAGTTGTAACTCCACCGATGTAGACATTTCTTTCCACTACTCCAGCAGATACTGTGCCTGTGACTACTTGCCAGATACCAGGTACGGAATGTGCTGGAGTGCTCGCTGTATAGTACGTACCGTCGTAGCCCAGTCCAGCCACACCACCTAGCCAATCACCAGGCACTACAGTTGTAGGTGCATTCCCTGTACCTCTTGCACGTACTGACGCAAATATAGCACCAAAATTAAACCCTGGTGGCCCAGCAGTATGATTTAGGTAGAAGTTAGTACCAACATCGTTTGAGAATATAGACGTTGGTTTACCCAAAGCCTCTAATGCTGTTAGCCCTGCACCAGTAAGATTACTCCCAACAAGTAATATATCGGTAATGGTCTGTGGCTTTATGTAATCATAGACTCCTGAGTTTACCCTACTCCATTGTTGAGGATTATATAGTGGCATTAAATCATCTCCGAGATACGAGCCGAGCCAGTAGCACTCGCCCAAATACCCGTGACTATCCCTAGATACATCGGTTCTGGTAGTTCGTAGAACGCACCACCGACTAGCTGTACAGTGTGGCTTGTTGTTGATGCCGTAGTTCCCATTTTTACATATAGTGTGGCAGTTGAGTCATTGAATATAGAAGCACCCAATCGTTGAGTGTTAGCAGCTAACAGGTTAATGCTGGTAGCAGAAGCGGCAACACTGACGGGACTGCCAGAGGTTGAAGTTTGCCGAGTTGCCATTAGATTACCATTTGCCTTAGCATTACAGTTGAGGTGTTTAGTACGTCGTATATGAATCTAATAGTGGTTGCTCCGTCCGTATAATCAACATCAAACATTGTATCCCCGATTACGGCTGCACCTTGTGTGTAGAGGAAAGTTGACCAGGCATCTATAGTGTTAGTTGACGGTGAGTATCTGAATACCCTACCTGTCGCTTCTTTAGAAATGTATAGGAAACCATCTGTTGAATACACATAGTTAGTGCCTGTCGTAAAGGTTTCTTGTTGGCGGTTATATACTACTCCACTTACCCATGTATTAGCAGGTATGTCGTAGTAATCAAGCGTAGAAGTACCACCACCTCTAAATGAGTATATTCTTCGTCCGTTCAGTATGACACTCTCGTCTGTCCAGTCAGCTTCTGGTTGTCTGCGTACCCACTGACCAGAAGTAGCAAGACCAGCAGCACCAGCCCTAGCAGCACCAGGAGTAAGTGTAGACCATGAGTTACCAGAGATTGAATACTTAAACAGCG
>JACDEK010000085.1 GCA_013816445.1 Candidatus Saccharimonadota bacterium | reverse complement strand
GCGTACTATTGAGCAGTTGATTACGCAAAATGCTCTTCTCTCACCAGAGCGACTTGAGGCAGTAAAGATTGAAGCCGCTAAGGCCAATAAAACGCTACTCGAATATATGGTAGACAGTAAGTTAATTACTGACGACGACGCTACTAAGCTTATTGCCTCGTCATCAAATATACCGTATGTAGATCTAACAAATCTAAGTATAAGTAATGAAATACTCAGCTTAATACCCAAAGAAGATGCTTTAGCGAATGTATCAGTGGCTTTTGAGCTCAAAGACGGTCGGCTGAGTGTAGCCATGGTTGACCCACAAAATTTGCAAGCAATAGATTTTATCTCTCGCAAAACAGGCTATCCGGTCAACCCTTTTATGTCATCAACGGCTCAAATTGAAAGCTGGATCAACCGCTACCAGTCTAGTATAGGTACCGAGGTAGAAGAGGCTTTGGGTCAAGAAGATGTCAAGAAAGACGAGGCCAAGCTAGAGCACTTTGGCAAAACTGACTCTAAAAAACTAGAGAGTATTATTCAAGATGCACCAATTACTCGGGCACTTAATTCTATCTTAGAGTATGCTATTAACTCTCATGCTAGTGATATACATATTGAGCCTCGTGAGACAGAGCTAAAGATTCGGTTTCGGGTAGATGGTGTTTTGCAAGAAGTAATGACGTTACCCAAAACTACCGAACCGGCGCTTATTTCGCGTATTAAGATTTTGTCTAATCTCAAAATCGATGAACACCGAATACCACAAGATGGCCAGGCGCAGTATAGGGTGGGGGGCAAAGAAGTAGATTTGCGTATTGCAATTGCGCCAATTAGTTTTGGTGAGCAGGTGGTGATTCGTTTGCTTGATAAATCAGATGGTTTACTCACTTTGGCTTCACTTGGTTTACGCGGCAGAAGCTATGAGCTTATCAAAAAAGGCATGTCACGCCCACACGGTATGATTCTTTCAACTGGCCCAACCGGTTCAGGTAAATCAACTACCTTGTATGCTGTTATTCAAGAAATAATGACACCAAAAATTAATATTGTTACTCTTGAAGATCCAGTTGAGTACAAGATGAATGGCGTGAATCAAATACAAGTAAATAGTGAGGTGGGGCTGACTTTTGCCTCTGGCTTGCGTTCAATTTTGCGACAAGACCCTAACGTAATAATGGTGGGTGAAATTCGCGATCACGAAACTGCTGATTTGGCTGTACAGTCGGCTTTAACTGGCCACATGGTGCTTTCAACCCTGCACACTAACTCTGCATCTGGGGTGCTACCAAGAATGCTTGACATGAAAATAGAACCGTATTTAATTGCTAGTACAATCAATACCTGTATTGGTCAGCGACTAGTACGCCAAGTATGTGAAAAGTGTCGTAAGGGTTACTCGGCTAGTGAAGCGGCGGTAAAAATGATTAATAAAATCATTGGTGATATTATGCCCAAGAATGAACAAGAAGCAGCTGCAAAAGCCAAAGATTTGGGTTATGATCATTTGCCAATCTACTCCCAAACCGCTTATACTCTATATAAGGGCGAAGGCTGTAGTGAGTGCCAAGATGGTTATAAGGGCCGCACCGGTATCTATGAAGTGTTTGAGATGAACGGCTCTATTGAAAAGTTACTGCTTAATCAAGCTACCACTAGTGCAATTCAGCATCAAGCGCAGGCTGACGGTATGATAACAATGCAACAAGACGGCTTACTCAAAGTGTTAAACGGCGTCACTACCCTAGAAGAAGTTGCGCGCGTTGCCAGTGACTAGACTAAAAATTAACGTGTAGGAGAATTATGGAAACCACTACCCCCAGAATTGAAAAATACCTAGAAGAAGTTATTAGAAGAAATTCTTCAGATCTTCACCTGCAAGTTGATTTACCGGCTATGTTGCGTATTGATGGTAAGCTTACAAAGGTAGAAGATGGCCAAGTATTGAATGAAAAAGACATTGAAGAAATGATCTATACAATACTAGATGAAAAACAACGAGAGATTTTAACAACTAAGCGAGAGCTAGATTTTTCATTTGCTTTTGGTGATTTAGCGCGCTTTAGGGTTAATGCTTTTCATGAAAAGAGTAATTTAGCTGCTGCACTGAGGTTGATTCCAAGTAAGATCCGTACTCTTGACGAGCTTGGGCTACCAAAAATTGTGTCTGACTTTAGTAATTTACCACGAGGCTTAGTGCTCACAACTGGCCCTACTGGCTCAGGTAAATCAACTACTCAGGCCGCGATGATTGATTTGATTAATACCAATAGAAGCCAGCACATTATTACTATTGAAGACCCTATTGAGTACCAGCATCATCACAAGAATTCTATTATTGTACAGCGTGAAGTGCATTTTGATACGCTTAGTTTTGGTTCGGCCCTGCGCTCGGCCCTGCGTGAAGACCCAGATGTAGTACTTATTGGTGAGATGCGCGACCTCGAGACTATCGCTACTGCTATTACTGTAGCTGAGACTGGTCACTTAGTATTAGCTACCTTGCACACCAATAGTGCTGCTCAGTCTATAGACCGGATGATTGATGTGTTTCCACCACATCAACAGCAACAAATTCGTATTCAGTTAGCTGGAGTTTTGCAGGGCATAATTTGTCAGCGTCTCATACCAATGGTTGGTGGGGGCAGAATTGCTGCTGCTGAGGTTATGGTAGCTACTTCTGCTGTGCGTAATATTATTCGCGAAGCCAAAACTCACCAGCTTGATGCTGTTATTCAGACTGGCGCAGAGCAGGGAATGCAAGCGATGGATAGAGTACTAGTTGGGCTCATTCACGAAGGTAAGATTAGCTATGAAGAAGCTCGTAATTATGCTGTAGACATGCAAGAGTTTGAAAGGCTAATGAGAAAATAGATGATTGAGTTTGCATATACTGCCAAAGATCGTGCCAGCGACAAAATTGTAAAAGGTAAAATATCTGCCGATAGCCAGATGGCAGCTGCTAATATTTTGAATACAAAAGATTTGTTTCCTATCAAG
The DNA here is from genome assembly GCA_013816445.1 of Candidatus Saccharimonadota bacterium. GTDB lineage: Bacteria > Patescibacteriota > Saccharimonadia > CAILAD01 > BJGX01 > CAILAD01. Next base: position 553 of record JACDEK010000085.1, on the reverse strand, counting down.
ATCGTACCGGCTAGCTCGCAAAACATTCTAGCTAGCGTGAGTTTTTTAAACAAAGTAAACCCCAAGAAACGTGTAATATTTACCCGTCAGCTCGCCACACTTGTAAAAGCCGGTTTACCAATAACTCAGGCGCTCAGTACATCTATTGAGCAAGTAACAGACAAGAACTTTAAGTCTAAGCTAGAAAAAGTTGCCGCGTCTGTAGAGGGTGGGCAAACTCTCGCTGACTCATTTGGGCAATATCCTGATGTCTTTAATAATGTCTATGTCAGCTTGGTGCACGCTGGTGAAGAGTCTGGTACTCTCGATGATTCATTAGAGCGCCTGGCAGATCAGCAAGAAAAAGAACAACAAATTATTAGTAAAGTACGAGGCGCACTTATTTACCCAGTGCTTGTACTAGTAGTTATTATAGGTGTGTTGGGCTTTATGCTTGTATCTGTAATGCCACAAATTCAATCGCTATACACAGAACTCAAAAAGCCTTTGCCGATTGTGACGCAGATTACCGTAGTAGTTTCACAGTTTTCTATTACCTACTGGCCACTTACTC
>JACDEK010000019.1:4187-10614 GCA_013816445.1 Candidatus Saccharimonadota bacterium | reverse complement strand
GTGTACCACGGGCTGCTAGTCAAACTAATGCAATAAATGAACCAATGGGTAAAATTATTGAAGGTCATTTTGATGGTCAGAATATGATTGGTCCAGACGGCAAAACCTACCCGGTTCCTGCAAACTACGCTAGTAAATCAAAGCTTATTGAAGGTGATACTCTCAAATTAACAATTGCCACCGACGGCTCTTTTATTTATAAGCAGATTGGTCCGATTGAGCGTAAGAAATTGATTGCTAGAATTGAACTAGATAATGGTCAGTATGTGGCAGTTGTCGGTGATAATCACTATAAAGTCTTGTATGCGAGTGTGACATACTTTAAAGCTCAACCCGGTGATGAAGTAACTATTGTTTTGCCTATGAGTGGTGAAGCTAATTGGGCAGCTATCGAAGCAGTTATAGGAGCTTAACTCTTTCTAATCTTTGCTTGAATAGATGTGTCGCAGTTTTATAATTATATAGTACAGACTGTACTTTCTCTCTCTCAATTCCTTACTTCTATCACTGAACTTTTGCTATAATAGACTACAAAGGGAGGAGTAATCGTGTCGCGGCTTGCATTGTATCGTAAATATCGTTCAACAGATCTAAATGACGTTGTTGGGCAAGAACATATCACAAAAACTCTCGCGCAAAGTATTAAGTGTGAGCAGATTTCGCATGCATATTTATTTACAGGCCCTCGTGGAGTAGGTAAGACTAGTGTCGCGCGAATTCTTGCTAAACAAGTCAATGCCTTGAAGGTAGAAGACGATTCGGCTGCTTATATGGATATTATCGAGATAGATGCGGCGAGCAATAGAGGTATTGATGAAATTCGTTCACTGAGAGAAAAAATCAACTCAGCCCCAAGCCAGCTAGAGAAAAAGGTATATATTATCGATGAAGCCCATATGCTCACCAAAGAGGCCTTTAATGCACTCTTAAAAACCCTAGAAGAACCTCCTGCTCACGTGATTTTTATTCTGGCCACCACCGAATCACATAAGTTACCCGAAACTATTATTTCACGTACGCAAAGATATGATTTTCGACCATTTTCTGAAAAAGTCATTGTTGAGCGACTTAAGTATATTGCAGATAAAGAAAAAATAGACTGTACCGAAGATGGGCTGATGGCAATTGCTGAGCTCAGCGCTGGTGGAATGCGTGATGCTATTAGCTTGCTTGATCAGCTCTCTGTACTACATGAAAAAATAGATACAAGGCTTGTACAGTCACGAATGGGCCTTTCAAGTACAAAACAAATTAAGGTATTGCTTGAGGCTTCTACTCAGCACGATGTAGCAGCACTTGCTGAATTAGAAAATCTGCTTGCAAGTGGAGTTGAGCCAACGGCATTGTGTGCTCAGTTACAAAGATACTTACGTACAATTTTACTATCACCCTCAGAAAATACTCAGCTCGACATACCGTTTGTTATTCGCGCGCTCGAGTATTTACAGGTCGCTCAGGCGGGTTTTAAATTAAGCTCACATAGAAGCTTACCTCTCGAACTAGCGATAGCTAAGCTCTGCATAAAAGCTGAGCCTCAAAGTAAACCATCAGAACCGACAAAAAAAACTGAAGAATCTATTACACCAGAAGTAAAAGTTCAGGCCAAACCTGCGGTGAAAAATACTACCATTCCACCATCAGGTGTTGATATGACCAGCCGATGCGCCAAAGGCTTGAGTATTATAAAGGAAAACAATAATTCACTCTATGCACTCTTACGGTCTGGCAATGCTACAATTATTGATAATAAGCTAGTTGTGCAGTGTCGGTTTAATTTTCATAAAGAACGTATTGAAGAAATACGTAATTTAGAGATGATTGAGAAAATTATGACTAAAGCTTGTGGTACTGACATAGTATTAAAATGTGTTTTGCAAAATCATTCAGCTGAAGAACCGGTTAAAGAAGATGAGGAGTTGGTCAGCTCAGCGATGGCGATTTTAGGCGGGGAGATTGTTGATGGCTAACTCACAAAATTACTCAAAGACTGTAAATACAATCAAGAAAAACTCTGTTACCCTGCCTCCACAGAACGCCGAGGCCGAGTCTAGCCTAATTGGCTCACTGCTTATAGACAAAGATGGCATAATTAAGGTTGCTGATATTGTTGCTACTGACGACTTTTATGTTACCAAGAATAGTCAAATATTTGAGGCAATTCTTGGTTTGTTTGAGCGTCGAGAACCGATAGATGTTATAACACTCGCCGATAGTCTTGAAAAAAATGGCCATTTAGAAGACGTTGGTGGTGCAGCGTATTTAACTGAGCTCGTTAACTCTGTACCGTCAAGTGCACATGTTGCTCAGTATGCTCATATTGTTGCTGAAAAAGCTACTCTCAGACGACTAATTGATGCAGCTAGTAGTATTAACAGTATGGCCTACGCTGAAGGAGATGCATTAGATTCAGTACTCGATGAAGCAGAACAGACTTTGTTTGCAGTGAGTCAAAAACACCTAAAGCAAAACTTTACCCCAATTCAAGACGTGTTAACCCAAAGCTTTGAAAGGCTCGACAGCTTACATAAAGATAAAACGTCATTGAGGGGAATACCCACAGGCTACCGAGCACTCGATAATCTATTGGCCGGTCTGCAAAATTCAGACTTGATTATTTTGGCGGCCAGACCAAGTATGGGTAAAACCAGCCTTGCGCTAAACATTGCACAACACGTTGCCACAAAAGAGGGTATTCCGGTTGGTATTTTTAGTCTTGAGATGAGTAAAGAACAACTTATTGATAGACTACTGTCTTCAGAAGCCGGTATAGATAGCTGGAAATTACGTACGGGTAATCTAGAAGATAGTGACTTTGAAAAAATAAATAAAGCTATGGGTACTCTCTCAGAGTCACCTATTTATATTGATGATTCAGCTATGGCAAATGTTATGGAAATGCGCACAAAAGCTCGTCGTTTGCAGTCTGAGAATGACCTCGGCTTAATTATTATTGATTATCTTCAATTGATGAGCGGACGCAATAGTGGAGGTGATAATAGAGTGCAAGAAATATCTGAAATATCACGTGGACTGAAGGGTTTAGCTCGAGAGCTTAATGTTCCTGTTATCGCGTTATCTCAGCTGAGTCGTAGTGTTGAAATGCGATCTCCAAAAATACCTCAGTTATCTGACTTGCGTGAGTCGGGAAGTATTGAGCAAGATGCCGATGTTGTAATGTTTATTTACCGCGAGGATTATTATGAAAAAGATAGTGATCGAAAAAGCCTTGCAGATATCCTTGTGAGAAAACATCGAAATGGTCCTACAGGTGAGGTTGAATTGTACTTTCAGCCAGAACTTATGCTGTTTCGTAATGTTGATAATGTTCATAAAGAGTAAGTAAACATAAGGATTTTGAAAGATTGGCCGTAGTGGTCTATACTATATATAATGCCTGCAAAGAAACAGTCTAAAAGTGAAGTCAAGCAAGTCGGCCGTTTTGGGCTCGTCGGTATTTTAAATACCATTGTAGATTTTGTATTACTCAATATCTTGGTGATAACAATATTGCCAAAGAGTTTAGAGCTAGCTACTTTAAACTTTGGTAGTATTAAGTATGTTATTACTGGCCTAATTGTTGCGGGGTTGATTTCAGGAACGGTTGCAATGATTAATAGTTATATCTTTAATATGCGGTTTACTTTTAAAGTAAAGAAAATTGATGCTAAGCACACTGTGTATTTCTTTCTAGTTACAATTTTTGGGCTATATATAATTCGCCCCATTATTTTGAAAATTTTTACCGATACCTGGATGTGGCCTAGTCAAGTAGCATATCAAGTAACACAAGTGTTACATTTGCCACTCAGCCAAGATTTTGATGAACGCAATCTGGCATTACTAGTAGCTATTTCAATTGTGCTTGTGTACAATTATTTGATGTATAAGTTCTTTGTGTTTCCTCATGAAAAAAACTAACTCCCAGTTAAATACTTTTTTTAAGACTTATGGTGGTTACGTAATACTGGCAGGTATTATTGCACTTGTAGTACTATTTAAGTTCTATCACTTAAGTAGCTTACCTCCTGGTTTACATCCTGATGAAGCTGCTAATGGGATGGATATTTTTAGAATTCTACAAAATCATGATCTACGCATAGTCTATAGTACGAATGGCCCACGAGAAGCATTGTTTTTTTATATCCAAGCTGGCTTTGTGGCAGTATTAGGAAACACTATTCTCGCACTCAGGGTGGCCCCGGCTATATTCGGTATCTTAGCTGTGATATTTGTTTATTTGTATACTAAGGACTGGTTCGGTAGGCGCACAGCACTTTTGGCTGCATTTCTGCTGGCTGTTAATCCTTGGGTGAATACTGTGAGTCGAGATGGCTTTAGGGCTAGTATGGTGCCTTTTATGATTGCCATCGTGGCATTCTTGGGCGGTAGAGCATACAAGAGCGGTAAAGCTCGCTATTTTGCATTAGCAGCATTCTTTTTTGGCCTCGGCTTTTATACCTATACGGCTTTTGCATTATTTAGCCTAGTAGTTGTATCGGGGTTAATATATATTGCAATATGGCGACGAGATTGGATCAAGCAAAATGCCAAAAATTTACTCATTGCGTTTGCTGTTTTTATTATTACACTGATGCCGCTTGTTGTGACGGTTGTGCGGCATCCGAGTGAGTCAGTATTTCGTGCGAGTAGTACAAGTTTCTTAAATAAAGACCTTAATCACGGTAAGCCCATTCAAACTTTCTTAGAAGGCACTACAAAGACTCTTTTGCAGTACAACTATCAGGGTGACGAGAATAGTCGACATAACTTGCCTGGTCAGCCATTATTAAATACTTTTGTTGGGATAATGTTAATCTTGGGTTTATTAGTTGCCTTTAGTAGGATCGGCCGGGTTAAGTATGCTGCGGTTATCGCAATGTTTTTTGTTATGTTTTTACCGGCAATCCTTACCGCAGAAGGCTTACCGCATGCACTGCGTAGTATTGGTACTGTAGCCAGCGTATTTACACTCTCAGCGATTGGTATTGATTATCTATTAACACGTTGGTACAGAACCTTTCCGGTTAACGGGCCTGCGAGGAGTTTTGGTGTCGTAACTATTTCACTATTGCTTGCATTAACAGCAATTATTGGCTGGCGACAATACTTTGTTGCTTGGGCTCAAGATCCACAGACGTATGTTGCTTATAACGAGAGTGCAGTTGCACTAGGAGATTATTTGGCAAGTCATGCCTCTGCAACCAATTATGTGATAGCGGGTGGGTATGAGACTCTACCAACTGCGTACTTAACAAATAAAAAGGCTACTTACGTATTGCTTGATACAAAGGGTTTGCAAGATTTGCCCCTCGCAAACGGATCGATGCAATTTCTTCTATTAGCTGGCGATTCTGTAAAGGCTAAAATTGATATTCTGCAGGCTAAGTTTCCAAATGGCCAACTAACTCCGCACTTTTCGAGTTTTAATGACAAACTACTATTTTATAGTTTTCAGGTAAACTCATGAAAGACCAGTTTGATTTAAGTATTATTATACCTACTCTTAATGAAGCAAAAAGAATAGGTAATACTCTTGATGATTTAGCAGCTTATCTCAAAACGTACCCGCTACAAACAGAAGTTGTTATTGTAGATGCACATAGTCCTGACAAAACCGTTGAAATTGCTCTTGCGCATGCCAAAGATTTTAAAAGCTTACGTATAGTTGATGCTGGCCCACGACCAAAAGGAAAATTTATAAAAGGTAAACAAGTGAAGATGGGGATGTTGAATGCTCATGGACGGTATGTAATGTTTATGGATGCAGACCTGGCAACACCTCTCAAGTATTTAGAAAATGTACGTCATATTGTCGAAAAGAAGCAATCAGTGGGTATTTGTGTACGAGATTTGCAATCAAGCCATAAAGGTATCAGAAAAGCCGTCTCAGGCTTTGGTAATTTTTTGGTTCAGTTACTTATTCTGCCAGGCATATCAGATACACAGTGTGGGTTTAAGGTTTTTGAAGCGAGTGCTGCACACAAAATATTTACTCGACAAACCATTATTGGCTGGGGTTTTGATATGGAAATTTTGGCAATTGCCCGCAAGCTTGGCTATCAGATTGATCAAATAAGTGTACCAGATTGGCATGATGTAGAAGTGGGCAGTAAGATTGGTGGTACAGCCGCTATAAAAGCAGCTCTACAGACATTTCCAGATCTAGTCAAGATTAAGTGGGGTCTTATGACGGGGCGTTACAAAAAAGAAGTGACGTATGTCAAAGAAAGCTAATTTCTTAACAACCATGCCTAGCTGGGTATGGATTGGCCTAGCAGTTATTACGGGAGCAATTACGCGGCTTTCATTTATTGCAAAATCAAGTATTTGGCATGATGAGGGCTTTTCTATCTTACTTGCCAAGCGATCATCTCTAGAAATTTGGATAGGTTCGGCTCGTGATGTGCATCCGCCACTCTATTATTTA
>JACDEK010000019.1:0-4177 GCA_013816445.1 Candidatus Saccharimonadota bacterium | reverse complement strand
TTGGGTTTCTGATTATAAAACGTATGATGGGTCAGCGAGCAGCAATACTAACAGCTTTTGTTTTAGCTTTAGCTCCATTTTTAGTACGCTATAGTCAAGAGGCTCGTATGTATGGCTTGCTTGGTCTATTTATGCTTTTGGCATTATATGCAGTGATGCGTATTGTTGAGCAACCAAAAATGGTTTGGCCTTATGTTTTGTATGCAATAATGATTAGCCTTGGTATCTATACACATTACTTTACTGTTTTAGCTGTTATGGCCTTTTGGGTGTATTTGATATTTTTGCAGTCTCCAAAACAGTGGCGTATTGGCAAGACTATATTTCTTTCGCTAAAGTGGTGGCTTGCTAACATCATAGCTCTATTGATCTTTTTACCTTGGCTACCAAATGCATTTGCGCAAGTTACTCGTGGGCAAGGACTAGGCTGGTTACCAAAAGCTACTTTGACTACTTTTCATGACACTACCTGGCAGTTTTTAACATTTACTGATGCACATAAGTTGGGCCAACTGGTATTTTGGCTCGTGCCAATTGTGGTTGTTTGCGCAGCACTCTATGTACTTATTACCGATTCAACAAAAGAAAAATATGCATGCTTACTTGTTAGCTATAGTTTTGTACCAATATTTTTGGCTTTACTTATATCTACCCAAAAACCCGTTTTTCATGAGAGATACTTTGCTTTTGCCGCCATTGGTATTTATCTTATTATAGCTGTGGCAATAGATAGATTAGCAGGAAAACGTGTATGGGTCTTTGGGCTGCTTAGCGTGGTAGTAATTGGTACAGAAATCATTGGCGTGCGAAATGTATATGCTCAGGCTAACCACCAAATGGACACTGCTATGCAAATAGTCAATCAGCAGTTTATAGCAGGAGATACTATTTTAGCAGGTGAAATGTATGTATATTTTGACGGTAATTACTACAATCAGACCGATCAGAGAATGCTATTATACACAGGTATAGGCCAGCCAAATGGCTATGGGGAGTCTGGTCTTCTATATAACCAGAATGTCTACATTGATTCATTTACTCAGACTCCAGAGGGGTCTCGTGTATGGCTGGTAGGAAAAACTGGTGATCATCAGTACTATAATAATATCCCAGCAAATTGGCAGCTTATCCAGCAAAAAGAAGCTGGCTATAGCGAAATTCGTCTATACCAAGTAAAATAGTACACACTAAGATAAAAGGAGGTAGTATTATGTCAATGATGGATAAAGCCAAAATGGCTCAAAAAGCTCTAAAATTACAAAAAGAATTGAAACGTATGAAGATTGAAGCTGAAGCAGGTAATGGTGATGTAAAGGTGACAGCTGGCTTAGCTATTAGTCAATCTAGCATGAATGTAGAGATCCAGGCTATCTGGATTAACCCAGATATTGCCGATGACGTTGATCGACTAGAAAGCCTACTTATTTCTGCTATTAACCAAGCTAACAAAGAACTTATGGGCGAAGCTACTACTAAAATGCAAGAGATTGCTGGTAGTATGAATATTCCTGGAATGTAGAATTTCAAAGTCAAAAGAATTGGAGGAGTGAATTGAATTCTGACGTTCTGCCAGAAAGCGTTAATAAATTAATAGAAGAGTTTGCTAAGCTGCCTAGTATTGGCCCCAAAACCGCTGAGCGGTTGGTGTTTTATTTGCTCAAGAGTGAAGATAGTATTAGCCTGGGCGAAGCTGCTTTAACACTAAAAGATGGTATTGTTAATTGCCAAAGTTGCCAAAACTTTAGTACAGAAACTATTTGTAAAATCTGCCAGAACCCTAACCGGAGCGATAGCTTGCTATGTGTTGTTTCTCAGCCACTCGATATTGTAGCAATTGAAAAAACCGGTCTATATAAAGGTAAATATCATGTTCTTCATGGAGTTATTAGCCCAGTAGATGGTATTGGGCCAGATGAGCTTGAGATAGATAGCTTGCTGAGTCGTATAGAAAAGCACAAACCAGAAGAAATAATACTCGCAACTAACCCAAACCTTGAAGGTGAAACCACGGCTTTATATATTTTGCGTAAATTACAAGATAGTGATATTCAGGTAACCAAGCTCGCTCATGGCTTGCCAATGGGGGGTGATTTAGAATACGCCGATCAAATGACTCTCGGTCGGGCACTTGATAATCGCCAGGTTTTTTAAGATGAAAATACTATTTATTTGTCGAGGAAATGTTGGTCGGAGCCAAGTCGCGACCGAGCTCTATAATCAAAAACATCCAAATCAAGCAAGTTCAGCTGGAACTATAGTAGATGTTCCAGGACAAAAACTTTCAGAAAGATCAGGCGCAACAAATGCAATTATTGTAATGAAAGAACTTAGTATCGATATGTCAGATAATATAACCACTCAGCTTACTCAGAATATGCTTGATAATTATGATAAGGTTGTGGTTATGGCTGAGCCTGAGAACATTCCGGAATATTTAAGTAAGAGCTCAAAGTTTGAATATTGGGACGTATTAGATATGCGAGGTCAAGATTTGTCGATTACTCGAAAGTTACGTGATCAAATTAAAGAATTAATTGTGCAGAGATTAGATTGAGATAGGGTATAATACAGATATGAAATTCAAAAAAGACATTTTAATGATAGACTTTGAGACCACTGATGGTCGGCCAGCTAAGGCTAAGCCTATTCAGCTAGCAGCAATTTTACTCGACAAAGACACACTTGCAGAGAAAAAAGAATTTAGTAGCTACATTCATCAAGATATGACTGGTGCCGACCCACGCAGTAGTCAGGTACATGGTATTACCGAAGAAATGCTGAAAGATGCGCCTAGTCAAAACGACGTTATGCAGAGTCTTCTTGATACTTTTGGTACCAAAGTTTTTATTAGTTGCTGGACAACCCTGCTTGATATGCGCATGCTTGAAAATATGCTAGATGCAATCGGGCATGATTTTATGGAATATGATTATCATGTGCTTGATGTATGGGCTATTGCCTACACTGAGCTCGTCAAGCAAGGCAAAGGTAATATCTCTAACTCGGTTCATACCTTTGCAGAATTTGGTTTACCACCCCGTGGTAGCCATGATGCTCTAGAAGATTGTCGTCACGCCGCTGAAGTGTTACGTAAAATTATGTTATAAAACTATGCTAACTTTATACAATTCTCTGACCCGAACTAAAAAACTATTTAAGCCTATTCAGCCAGGTGTTGTTAAGATGTATTCATGTGGCCCTACTGTCTATGACCACGTGCACATTGGTAATCTTAGGGCCTTTATTGTAGATGACTTATTGCAACGCGTACTAAAAGTCATAGAAGGCTACAAAGTAGATTGGGTGATGAATATAACAGACATTGATGACAAAATGATCACTCGTATGCAGCGCGACTATGACACCGATAAGCCAATGGAGAGCCTAGGTATACTCGCTGATAAGTACACCGATATATTTATAGACGATATAGAAAAAGTTGGTATTAATAGAGCAGACATCGCCAAGCTCCCACGTGCTACCGATCATATTAAGGGTATGCAAGAGCTGATTAAAAATCTATTACGTGAAGAAATTGCTTATGAGAGCGAAGGGAGCTTTTATTTTAGTTTAGAAAAGTATCAGGCCTCAGGCAAAAAGTATGGCCAGCTTGTAGATGTAGATTATGACGCACAAGATCGAGTAACCGATGATCAAGATCAAAAAGCTGGAGCGGGTGACTTTGCTCTCTGGAAAGCTCAAAAACCCGGTGAGCCTGAGTGGGATTTTGAATGGGTAGGCAAAAATTACCCTGGGCGCCCAGGCTGGCATATAGAATGCTCAGTCATGAGTACCCAGTACCTTGGTATGCCATTCGATATCCACACCGGTGGAGTAGATTTGAAGTTTCCTCATCACGAAAACGAGATTGCTCAGTGTGGTGGAAGCCAAGCCAACTTCTTTATTCATAATGAATTTTTGCAAGTAGAGGGCGAGAAAATGAGTAAGAGTGTTGGTAATATTACTAAGCTTAGTGCCATTAAAGACCCACTGGCATTTCGCTATGCAGTATTGCAAGCACATTACCGTACACAAATGGATTTTTCAGTACATGCACTTGAGAGTGCCCATGAACGAATGAATAATCTACGTACGTATGCAGATCAGCTTGTTCTGGCTCAGCCAGGTCAACTTCCAAAAAATGATACTACAGGTAGTGTGGCTGAGTGTATTAAGG
>JACDEK010000084.1 GCA_013816445.1 Candidatus Saccharimonadota bacterium | reverse complement strand
ATTAGGCTGTTTATTCTCAACTATGGTAGTGTTTTCTTTTTGCTGCCTTATATATATAGCTATCCCAATAACACTGATAATAAAAATCACTACTCCAGCAATAATGTAGTTTCTTTTTTTAGATGATTTTGATTTCTTAGATGTCATAAGTTATCCTTTATTAAATCATTATACAGTACGTATTTCTAATGGCGCGAAACAGGTTTTTTAGCAGGCTTTGGTTTACTAAAGAATTCCAGCCCCTTGCCACTAGCAAGTATTACTTTGAGTTGATTTTGGTGAGTCAGTATATAGACAAGGCTTTTTGCTCTTCCAAATAGACTATCACTTTGCGGTGCAAGTATTGCCCGGTCTTTTTGGTCAAAAATACCAGCTAGGTCAAGCATATTCTCGAAAGTATCTGCATACTGTACCGCTTCAGCAAATCCTCTACCAATATCTAACCCCTTCTTATCTTTCAAGATAACAGCTCCTTCATTGTACTGTGAGCCATTAGCAAAAAAGTTTATTTGCCCCCCTTCTACAATTTGAGACATACTAAATTCACGAATATCTTCTGGCATTGTTTCATCAAAAACAAACTCCCACTTATTTGGGTGCCATGTATGGGTAATCGGATACAGCTCGGTATTTGGCGATCGTTCAGCCTTTACCCAGCCAGTTACTTTTAATGTACCCCAAGTATTATGTAGTTTTTTGTTTTCATCCATATACTTACCTGCGACATCGACTGTCATAACTCCTGGTGGTTTTGCACCTGTCTGAAAGTAGAAACTGCTAAATACTTTACTGTGAGCAGCAAACATAGTGATCTGTCTATCACCCTTAAACTGCGCCATGTACCAATCCCAACCAGCTGGGTTCGGTTTACTAATGTTATTTGCTGCTCTTAATACAGACGATTGTGGGTTACCACTTAAAAATCCCCATTGATGATCAAACCAAAAAGTACCTTTCTTTAAAGTCACTTTTTTATCTGCAATAGTTATACTACTGCCGGCCTGTAAAACTAAATTTGGTATTGAATAATACAAGCTACCCATACCATCAATACAAGGCATACATCCATCATCCCCTTGAAATAAATACTCTTTACCAGACGTAAAGGTTAAATTAATTGCAAGCTTAGTATGAGAATTTTGCCCCCTCTCTGTACCTTCAGCCACAATACTCAGCGGCCACAAGCCCTCTTTTTTGGTTGTACTAATACAATTCTTACCGACATTATATTTAAAGGGGCTTTGATTCCAACTAATCAATCCGGTCGTTCCAGCAATAAGAATTGGATCAGCCTGGTAATGCCTGGTGCCTTCTTCACTAATACCAAGCTGAATTTCTACAACTTGATTTTCTTGTTCGCTCAACCCAAGTTCTTTGGCTAGTTCAGGGGGTAGAAGTGCAACTCTAAAAAACATACACTCAATACCATATTCTTTACCTTTCTCATCCCAACCACTTCCGACAAAGAAATGCCATCCTACTTGAGTATTGGGCTTAGGCAAATGACTTTCAGGAAATTGTATATCTGCACCTGCAGGCATTGGGTCATACCCTTGAATAGAATTATTGCCCATAAACTTTGAATTAAAAATATATGCTTGTTGTGGTGTGAGCTGACTGCAATATTTTTTTAAAGTAGTATAGCGTTTAGAATAGTTTGGATTGTGTGACTGAGGTCTATCAAGTAGCCAGTTCATATATTTATTCATTCGCATGCCAAATGCGTGATTAGAATTCTTTTCTTTGGCAAGATTCTTTAAAATCTGCTGAGAAATTTTTGTTTCGTCGAATTCATCTAGCCATAAAGCAGAAGCTATGTCTTGTCTCGTTTTTTGTTCTAGCTTCAATGAAGATTCTTCTGATATATTTTCTAATATTACTTCTTTTTTCATATAATATCCTTATGATACTACTTATGGCTATGTGTTCATAGTGATTATTCTTTCAATATTTCTTACGTCCAGGTAAGATAGTACTATGAAAAAAATTGACAAACAGAATCAAAATAAAAAGCATCTTATTCTAGCTGTACTTGTTGGTGTGCTTGGTGGTTTAGTGATTTTTGCATTACTTAGGCTACTTATGTATTCACCACAACATACTCACTATCACGCGAATTTTTCAGTATATATTAATGGTGTACAAGAAAAATTTAGTAGTCCACTTTACTATCAAGAAGTTGCAAGCTGCAGTAAAGACAAAGACACTGACCCACTACATAGAGCACATATGCATGATGAAGTGTTTGATATTGTTCACGTTCACGCGCCGAGTGTTACCTGGAGTCATTTTTTTGAGAACATCAATATAAATACAGACACTGGCTACCTCAGAATTGGCGGAAAAGTCTATACAAATAATGAAACAAGTAAAGTCTCCTACCTACTAAATGGCAAACAACTCAGCTCACTTAGTGGCCAATCAATAAATAGCGAAGATACCATACTTATTAACTATGGCAATGAAGATGTAGCAACTATCAACTCACTATTCACATCGCTCTCAAATAAAGCTCATGAGTATAATCTAAAAAAAGACCCTGCTAGCTGTAGTGGCAATGAAGACCCAGCTCTCATAGAGCGGTTTAAACATATATTTTAAAAGTACTACTTAAAAGTTCATATTTAATTCATTAAGATAAAGTAGAGAGTGGAATTTTTATTGAGAAGATTGTTTCTTTGCCAGCAGTAGACTGTGCGCTAATATAACCATGATGCATTTCTACAATCTGTTTTGCAAGCGCTAGCCCCAAACCATAACCCTGCACATTAAGTTTTGAGCGTGATAAATCACTACGATAAAATCTCTCAAAAATATGCGATAGATCTTTTGGGTTAATACCTTGACCTGAGTTTATAAGCTTAAACTCAATGTACTTTTGTTTTTTTATTGCACTAAGTTTGATAGGTTTTTTTGTTTCTCCATATTTGATAGCATTATCAATAAGAATGACAAACAGCTCTGTTAAAGTATCGCCATCAGCGTCAAAGGTAAATTTTTCGGATGATATAATAAGCTTAGCATTGTGCTGAACAAGCAAACTTTTTACTCTAGTTCTAATATTCTTATATAAAGTATCTGATGAAAGACACTTTAGCTCTTGGGGTGAATCGTTACTTTTAGCAAGCTTTAATAAAGTATTTGAAAGTGCAGTTAGGTTTCTAACTTCTTCTAGATTACTCTCAAGAAGTTCTTTAGCCTCATCTTTTGTAAAATTAGTATCACGCAAAACAACTTCAATCTCTGTCTGCATTGTTGTGAGAGGGGTACGTAGTTCATGAGCAGCATCAGCAGTAAAACGACTTTGTGATTCTATAGCATTCTCAATTGGCTCAAGAGTTCTTTTAGCCAAAATGTAGCTAACACCACCACCCACAAATAATACAGCAAGGTTAAACAACAATAGACTACTGCGTAAGCTGATGCCTATTTCATCAATTCTTGCTTGACGAAATTGATCGTATGTTGAAACTGCACCTATTTGGTCTTGAAAAAATATTGAGGGTTGCTTACGTAGCCCTCTACTCAGCTCGGTCGTAGAAACATTAAATAAAATAATACTAAAACTTATACTTAGTATCATGATTATAAGAACATAGTAGAATGTTAACTGAGCAACTGCTGAGCGAATCATTTGAATCATTATTTATTGATTCCAATCTTGTAGCCAAAACCACGTGCTGTATGAATT
>JACDEK010000083.1 GCA_013816445.1 Candidatus Saccharimonadota bacterium | reverse complement strand
CGCCTACTTAGTTACTTTTTTAAACCTGCACGAATACCACATAGATATTGAGCGCGTTACTCGCCTTTTTATGAAGAAAAAGTAATACATTTATTAAGTCCTTCGACTGTGCTCAGAACATTCGACCAATTTTGTTGCTCTCCTGGCCAAGGGTCATGAGTGAACAAAGTGGGTCGAATGGCTGGGACGGAAGGTGTCGAACCTTCGATCTCCTGCTCCAGAGGCAGGCGCCTTACCACTTGGCCACGTCCCATAATATTAGTGCACTTTTATTTTACTTCTGTTCTTCTTTTATAGATAGTTACGGCGCTGGCGTATTATTTATTCAGATTTATATTTTATAAATCTGAGCCACCCGGCCACGTCCCATTAAATTAGTGCACTTTTTTATTTTATAGTTAACTGCACTCGATTAACTTTAGGTATTGTAACGCACTTTATTGCTAGTTAAAAGTGTATTTACTTATACCTCTAGAGTATGCTAAAGCCTTTGAGTATCAAATACCCGCCAAAAACAGTCAGCATAGCAAGCATTACTTCGCGATTGTGCTTGGTAATCCACTTGTGCATTGCGCCAAGTAGCTGGCTAGCCCTTGATGGAAACAACAGGTAAATAATAAGGGGTGTAGAGATAAGTGACATAACTATCATAATAGCTATTAGTAAAACTGTGGCTTTGTCTGCTAGCGCAAGAGAGGCATCAGATACTGCTTTGACTGCAGGTATAAACAAAATAAGCGTTGTGAAATTAACAAACATCAGGGCAATGCCCAAAAATAAGGCTTTGTCATAGCTGCTACTACCATTACTACTAGAGCGCTTCTTAATGTCGCTGGCAGTTTTTTCAGGCTTGGTTTTTGCCGGGTGCAGGTGCCTGGCCGCTAAAATTAATAGTGCTACGCCGGCTATAATATCTACAATATTGGTTACTTGTGCATTGGGTCTAAATGCTGCAAAATCGATCTTACTAAAAAACATAAGGCCGGCTATACCAATAAATAGTAATGGTAACATTGCGCCAATAACATAGATGAGCCCCTTGCTTCTGGGGTGATCTTTACTGGCAAGTACTAATATAGTGCCGCTAATTGCCACCGGGCTAATTGCGGCGCCAAGAAGTAGCGGGAGAATTTGAAGTATAAGTAGTTTCATTTGATTCTTATTATACCACTTATGTCACTAGTATTATTAGGGCTAAAAATCTAATAGGTCGGGGCGATTAAACTGGGTTTTTTTAATAGCCTGGCCACGTCGCCACTTATTGATCTCGGCGTGATTGCCACCTTTTAAAATCTCTGGTACTTTCATATCTCTAAAATCACCAGGGCGGGTATACTGCGGGTACTCTAATAGCCCGGCAGAAAATGACTCGTCTTTATTGCTTTGATCATCACCCAAAACCCCGGGTATTAAGCGCACAATACTATCTACTACC
This sequence comes from Candidatus Saccharimonadota bacterium, assembly GCA_013816445.1. Classification (GTDB taxonomy): domain Bacteria; phylum Patescibacteriota; class Saccharimonadia; order CAILAD01; family BJGX01; genus CAILAD01. The sequence continues at coordinate 2,262 of JACDEK010000083.1, read as the reverse complement.
GCCATAGCCGGAATCTCGCCCCCAGTCAGCACAAAGTCGCCCATAGAGATCTCAGTATCAACAATACTCATAATGCGTTCGTCAAAGCCTTCATAGTGGCCACACAGCAAGATTATGTCTTGCTCTTTACTCAATGCCTTGGCTGTTAGCTGGTCAAAGCGTTTGCCACGCGGGCTCATTATTAACACTTTTGAATTGAGTGATTTCTTTTGGGCTTTTTCTACCGCTGCAAAAACCGGCTCACACTTCAGTACCATGCCGGCCCCGCCGCCATACGGTGTATCATCAACTGTTTTGCGTGGGCCATCGCCAAAATCGCGCAAATTGATCAGCTCAATACTAACGAGGTTTTTTTCTTGCGCTTTATAGAGCATGCTGTGTGCAAACGGCCCCTCAAGCATTTCTGGAAACAACGTAATAATACTGATTTTTAACATAGTAACAGTATAAAGGAGATAATAGTTAAGGGCTAGTAGCTAGATAAGGCCGGGCTTTCAGAGATGAAGTGCACGGTAAAACAAAGTCGCAACTTTGAGGTGTGAGGTAAAAATAGGTAAGGGTGATTTTCAAGTGTGAGATACAAGAAAACAAAAAGTCATTCGCTTGAGGTGTAGTGTGCCTACAGTGAAAGTGAATGATCTTTTTTAGTTGACGCCGTAGCTTGCCTTGTAAATTGCCCTGACTAGATGTCGGTATCAAGGTCTTCTAACCCTTCGCGGGCCTTAGCCTTAATCTCCTCAGCCTTAGTATCTTCTTTGGGTTGCTCTTCAGCTTCTAGTGCGTCTTGCGCTTCTTCAGCCTCAGCGTCTTTTGGAGATTCTGGAGTTTCAGGAGTTTCAGGACTTTCAACATCATCTGTATGCCCTGCTTCATCACCAGATTTTTCTTGATGCACATATTCTGAGCCTTCTGGTTCGGTAATTTTGAGATTGTAGCGAGCATCGTCTTTTGCACTCAGTACCCTAAGGAGCGTACGAATAGACTTAGCGGTAGCGCCAGCTTTACCAATAACCTTGCCCATATCTTCTGGGTCAACAGTCAGCTCAAGCAGTACCCCTCTATCATCTATAGAGCGTTTGAGTTCTACCTTATCAGGATTATCAACAAGTGCCTTCACGACGTACTCAACAAATACTTGATCTTTTTCAGTTGCAGCCATACGGGAGTTTCTCCTTCGCTAATTACGTTTATTACAATGATTATATTATACAAGCATAGTAATTAAACTATCAAGCTTCAGATAGAAACAACCATGTTTATACATTTTTTTTAAGAATACGTTCAGCAATAAAAAATAGCCGCAGTGCGGCTAGATTTGTATAATTAACTGTTGCTACTTAGCGTCAGCTTGGTCTTTGACAGTTTTTTCTACAGCTTCGGCTACTTTTTCGGTACCATTGTCAGTCTTTTCTTGGCTCTCAGCTTCTTTTATAGTACCAACATCAGTTTTAGCATCTTCGGCCTTGGTTTCGGCTACCTCAGCAGCTTCTGTCGCTACTTCTGCTGTGGCTGGTTCTGCTGGCTGAGCTTCAGGTACATCAGGCGTTTCTGTTGCTTCAGGTGTTTCAGATGCATCTTGTGCGTCCTGTACTTCTTGTGCATCTTGTGTATCAGGAGTAGCTTCAGCTTCTGGCTCAGACTTAGGAGCTTTCTTACGGTCATGCGTCTTGGCCCAGTCTGGTAATGCAACGTCTTCGCGCATTAAAAGTCGCAAAACTCTATCTGAAGCTTGAGCGCCGTTTTTGAGGTAAGCTTCAATTTCTTCACGTTTGAGTGTTAGATCTTTAGTGTGAGGATTGTATGTACCAAGTATAGCTAAAAACTTACCTGTTGCAGCGCGTCGTTTGTCAGCTGCAACTATACGATAAGTTGGATATTTATGTCGACCATGTCTGGCCAATCGAATTACTACCATAGACTCCTTGTTTTCCTTGTTACTCTTGTTACTCTTGTTACTAATAAAATGTGATCAAAACTAAGACCACAAAACGAATAAGCCTTATTCTACCTGTTAATAGGCCTTGTTGTCAACTGTTTCTAGGTATTAATCTCGGGCTTTATCAGGCCTCAATAAGCTCAGTGGCTTGTTTGAGAGCTAATTGTAATACTTCGCTATCACCTTTTTGACTAGTGGTGATACCAAACAGATTATCGGCACAATGCATCGTCTCATGATTATGAGTAATCACCAGTATTTGCGAGTGGCTAGCAAGCTCACCAATTATATCAGTAAACTTGGTTGAGTTATCGTCATCCAGTGCC
>JACDEK010000082.1 GCA_013816445.1 Candidatus Saccharimonadota bacterium | reverse complement strand
GATCTTCAAACCTCGCCTGTACAAGCTCAGCTAGAGCCTCAAATACGTCAGACACAGCTGTAGTAGACAGGTAATTATCACCGAAGAATGATGTGTCGGTATTATCATTGACTCTGTCGATAATAACACCACCGACATCCACCCCTAGTACAGGAATTTTTGTCATTTCAGCCTCCTAAATTGGCTCGACTAGATAGATCAGAAAGTACAAAAAAATGTCACTAAGACGCATTAACTATAGCACAAAAATATAATTATGTAAATAATATTTATTGATTAGGATAAGTAGGTAGTGAAATAAATTCAAATGAGTTAATAGGGAGCAGTCTGAGTATTGCAAAGCCCGTAATATTCCCTTGAGGTAACTGACCCCACTCTCGCGAGTCAAAGCTGCCTCCTGGGCTACGATTGTCTCCACTAACAAAAACCTTGCCTTGTTCTATAATTTCATCTATATCACCTTGAGTAACGTATTGAGGATCGACATAATCTTCTTTGAGGGCAAACCCACCAGGATGTTCTTTGTTGTAGATAGTATAGACACCATTTTTTAATGTTACCCTCTCTCCGGGTAGGGCAATTGCACGTTTAATGAAAAAAGTTTCTGGAGCATTTGGGTAGCGGAATATAAGTACATCTCCTCTGTGAATATCCATATTTTTTTGGCCAAAGAGGTGTGTGATATAGAATATGCTAATAGGAATTTTAGAAATAATAAGATAGTCATTATTATGAAAGTCTGGTTCCATACTACTACCAGACACATAGAATGCTTGAAAAATGAAATTTTGAATAATAAAAATAATGGCAATTGTTACACCAGCCCAAATGAGTAGTTCTTTTATAATGGAGTGTTTTTTGGGCTCAGGTTGATTAAGTTGATCGTCAGAAGAGACTGATTCTTTTAACGACTCAAGGTCTTTATTGTATTGCAAATGATCAGATTTGGCAGCCTGAGCTTGAGCCTCAGCAGAAGTGTGCTCTTGCTCTGACTGAGGTTTAATGCTTGTGCCTGGCTTAAGTAAGTCTTCTTCTGAAAGAAGGGTTTCTGATTTTTCTTGTGGTTCTATTTGTTCATCCATTACCTGTATTATACGCAGGTGTGTACCACTACCACAAGCAATATTACATACTTGCTAGTGAAAAGTACGATATAATGTATACTTATGGATCTTAAGCTACCCAAGAAATCACCCAAACAAGATAGCATGAGCGCGTCTAATGAGGTTATTAAGAGTAATACTACTGCAGAATCGTCGGCTAGTCAGACCCATCAACAAAGTAATCTTATGATAGAAAAACCCAAAAAAAAGAAAAAACGCTGGTGGCTCCGCATATTACTGACAGTTATATTTATCGGTCTTTGTGTGGCGGGTGGTTTTGCATATAAAACATACCGTTCTCTCAATAAAGTTATTCAAAAAAACACTGGTCAGACTGCTGAGGGTTTAAAAACCGAAAATGTTGCTCTCGATAAATTAAAAGGTGAAGGCGATGGCAGGGTAAATATTTTGCTCTTAGGTGTTGGTGACCCTGGGCATGCTGGTGAGGAGCTTAGTGATACGATAATTGTAGCTAGCTATGACCCAAAGACAAAGGATGTTGCTATGCTTGGTATCCCTCGAGATTTATATGTCAAAATTTCTGGCAATGGATTTAGTAAAATTAATGCTGCGTATGCTTTTGGCGAGCAACAAAAAAAAGGGAGTGGACCAACACTTGCCAAAAAAACAGTTTCTGATCTTCTTGGTATCCCCATACATTATTATATAGTTGCTGACTTTACTGCTCTAAAACAAGCCGTTGATACAGTTGGAGGAGTTGATGTTACAGTACCTACAACTTTGGTAGATCCAGACTATCCCTGTGGGCGTAATGAAGGTAAGGTGTGTGGTTTTAGCTTGCTAGCTGGCCCTCAGCATCTTAACGGTAGTGCTGCTCTTAAGTATGTACGTTGCCGAAAGGGTGATTGTGGTGATGATTATGGTCGTGCCAAACGTCAACAAGAAGTTTTGGTAGCTCTTCGGCAAAAATCTTTAAAACTAGATATATTCACTAATCCAGCAAAGATAGGGAAGCTTCTTGATATCGTTGGTAATAATGTACGTACTGACTTACAGTTGGGTGAGTTAGAGCGTTTAGCGCAAATCGCCAAAGAGGCTGACCCAACAAAAATTACCAACAAGGTACTCGATAATAGTACGACGAATCTTGTTAAGAACAGCCAGGTGGGAGATGCGAGTGTGGTTATTCCGGCCAATGGGATTGGTAACTACAGTGCAATTCAGGCTTTTGTACGCACTATTTTTGTAGATGGCTATATAAAACAAGAAAATGCCAGTGTACAAGTAGAGAATGGCACACCTGTTTCAAACAGAGGAAAGCTAGTCACAGACCAATTAAAAAGCTATAATTATAACGTGATTGCAACGGTGCCAGCTGATCTAAATTCATATAAAATTACCAAAATCTTTGACACTACTGGCGGTAAAAAACCTTATACCTTGCAGTATCTCGAAAAACGTTTTGGGGTTAAAGCAGTTGTTGTACCCGTAGATCCAAATATCCCTGCGCCAGCCGATATACGAATAATTGTAGGAGCCGATTATAAAAATTTCTGACCAACTCAAAAGAATAGAAATCTTATCTCATGACCAACGACTTATTTTAGTTGCCAGTGTCGGTATTACTATTAGCGCAATTGCTCTGATGTATTATTCGCCCTATCAGTTATTAATAATACCTTTAGTTCTATTATTAAATTATTGGGTTCTTTCTAAAATTTTGATAAGTCGTAAACGTGCGCATATTTTAACAAAATTGATTCGCCCTAGTTTATGGTTGCTTACCATGTATGGGTATATATTTACTATTCATGTGATATTCTTAATTCCTATTACTTGGTTTGTTATATTAAATATTTTAATTGGCTTTGGGTATGTCGCACTATTATTACAGGAAGTGCGCCAAGAACCTCAAGTAATAGTGGACAATGCATTGAGCGTTCTATTACTTATCATTGGCATGAGTCTTGCAAGTCTTATGCTTGCCTATTGGCACTGGCCAACCGTACTCGTTATGGTTGGAGTATGGCTAGTTACATTATTTGTTGCACTGAGTTGGTTACTAGATTTTACTAATAAGCCGTACGTTATTGCCAGTGTTTGGGGGCTTATATGTGTAGAAATATTCTGGATTACAAGTCGCTGGATAAACCTATATCACGTACCGCAGACCTCATTACTTTTGAGTCAGTCAGCTTTGATTGTTGCTGCTTTGGCGTATGGCTTTGGCGGTTTATATTATCATTACAAAAACAAGACTCTCAAGAAAAGTTTATTATTTGAATACATTGCTGTCACAAGTGTTGTTTTTATTGCCCTGATGTTACTTAGTAAATGGGCAGTTGCTGTTTAGATTCAGCTAATTCTCAGACTATTTTTTTAAACTAATTTTGTTATGTTTATATATTATGACTGAAAAATCACTTCGACCACCATCGTTAACTAAGCAAAAAAATCTACTCTCATTTGGAGTAGTAGTTTGTATTATTGTTTTAGCACTTGCTGCAGGTTTTGGTGGTGCATGGGGCTATCAATGGTTTAGCTCACGTAATCCATTTTCAAAGCTTGCAAATACACAAAACAAAAATATTATCATAAGTGAACAAAATGCCACCATTAGTATTGCTAAAAAGGTTAGCCCTAGTGTGGTA
>JACDEK010000081.1 GCA_013816445.1 Candidatus Saccharimonadota bacterium | reverse complement strand
CTATGAAGCAATTCATGGGCCAATGGAGCACTACTTGCGCGACAGTTTTGTGAGTACTATTGATGCCAAGCTATATATTGAAATCTTTGGCGACAATCCTGATTCGTTATTTGGTGGAGTATATTATGCACTAAGGGGTGATTGGTTTAAAAGTTTTTGGGATCGAAACTGGGAGGCTTGCGGTATTTCTAGTAGTCATCTAGAGTTTCCTAGTAAGAAACGTGGTATCAATCATAGAACTTTCTATGATTGCATGTATGGCTGGGTGGGTGCATCAATATTCAACCTTACCACAAATTACCGCTTCTCGAGTATTGAGAAGATGAAAGAGTACTATATTCGAGATGATGGCTTTGCCTATAGATTTAGAGAGTTGTTTCAGGCGATGCCAATTATTCTACTTATGCAGAAGGTACAGAAAAATGTGTATGACGAACGCTCACAGTACAATCATTTTGTAGTAGAATTTGGTAATCCGGCATTTCAGTTGGCGTGCAACACATTGAACCACCTGAGTGCTTGGGATGATGAGTTTTCTGAATTGATTGCACCATTTGATATTGCAAAGTTTAGTGGCAGCCAGTTGATCTGGCATGATGCCCTTGCAAGGGGGTATAATACTGACCAGTCTCAGCAAGATACTGAGTGGGGTGAGTACCTTACCTCTCAACTGAGTAAATTGCAGATGTACCAATGGCATTTCCAAACCCGGCAACTACTCACACATCCCGACCAGGAGGAACCCAGCGATGCCGAGAATGACGAAAGAACAGAAGGCAGTGGAGATCAAGAAGCTGCGTGATGGTGGTATGAGCGACGCTCAGATCATCGCCGAGCACAGCAATCTGCAAGCCGGCTATGTCTGGCTCAAAGAGAACCCTGGCTTTGACGCTAAGGCCGAGAAGCCAAAGCAGCCTGTTGGTTCTGGCTCAATGCCAGCCAACCCGCAAGCTCGCCAGAGTTACGGGGCAGAGTTTCGTACCCCACAGCTGAGCTAGAACATTTTTGCCAGTCTTTAATTAGACTGGCTTTTTTAATTATGGCCTGGATTATGAGTAAACGAGTCAAGCACACTCCTAGCGAATAGCTAGGAGTTTTTTTATGCCACAATCTGTACAGATGTACGTTATTTCTGTATCATGAGAGATAATATGGATATAGTAAAAGACATAAGTAAAAAAGCTGCTGAGCAAGCACAGCAACAAGCGCAAAAACACGCCAGTGGTTTTATGCAGTTTATTCGTGAGCAAGGTGTTGTTACATTAGCCGTAGGCTTTATTTTGGCGGCAGCCGTAACAAAGACGGTTAATTCATTTGTAGTGGATATTATTAACCCACTCCTTGGTTTATTACTTGGTAAGGTTAATCTCTCTAGTGCTACCTGGCAAATGGCCGGTGTTACTTTAGCTTGGGGAAACTTCGTTAGTGCACTTATAGACTTTACAGTAATTGCCTTGGTTGTCTATGTTGGTTTTAAAGTTTTAAAACTCGACAGAGTAGACATAGATAAGAAAAAGCGCGACAAAGAAGCCGAAACAGCTGCAAAAAAAGAAGAAGCTGCTGATAAACCTGAAAAACCAGATAAACCAGCAAGCCCAAAGAAGAAGTAGTTTTAAGCGGGAGGCTTTGGAACTATGCAGACCATCTTAGCTATAATATAGTTCTTTCAGGCTTGTTTTTTATGTAGTCTGGTTACGCTGTAGAAAGTGGCAAGAAACGGCCCAACCCTTTTGATACATATTTTCCATTGCGTGTATGAGGCTTTAATATTAATTATATGCTTGGGGTTGCCGGCATAGCTATTGGTATTGGTTTGTTATTTTTGTCAGTGGCTATACTAACATGCTAGAGTACTTTTTCTTCTTGGTATTATCCGTTCATTATTACCACCTGACTGCGCGGGGCCGCACTGGATACACAGAGCTCGTAAAAAATAGCTAAAATAGCTTGACTATAGGTAAAGTTCTAGAATACTATAGCAATTGTCTTTTAGTACCTACTTTTGAGTAGAAAGAGCCAAAATGCCAAATCCGGTAAAAGCCAAGCCATATGTCGGCATTACGGGTTTTATGAATTATCTTCAAGTTGAAGAAGTGCTGAGAGTATTACCAGAAGAGCCGAAGTTTCAGCTGATGGTGGGTGTACTGGTGAGTGACAAAACTCTGGTTGGGCAGACCAATAACCACCCCAATGAGTTTCCACCAATTCACAGAGTATCAGAAATATTTCATCCTGATTCTCGGGTATTGAATTTAGTTCATTACAATACGCATAATACCCTCAGTCTGCCAGGCCAAATGGCTGATATTAAGATCTATGCTGGCAGTAACTGCCAGGGGTTTCAGCTCAATATTGACTGGCCGAGTATAGATGATTTGGCTAGATTTCGCCGGCGCTATCCCCGGCTTGTGATTGTGCAGCAAATTAGCGCGACTGTAATGGCAGAAACAACCCCAGAACAACTTGCTAGAAGAATTAGCAGCGAATATAGCGATCTGATAGATCATGTTTTGCTTGACGGAAGCGGTGGCTTTGGTAAGCCACTACATCTAGGACTATGTGAAGATTATATTGGGGCACTGCTTGCTCACAACTTGCACAAAAAAATTGGTATCGGGATCGCCGGAGGATTGTGCGCTGAGTCGCTCAGTAGGCTTGCACCTTTGTTTCGGGCTTATCCAAAACTTAATATAGATGCTCAAGGTAGGCTGCGAACTACCGATAAAACTACTCTTGATATGCAGCGCTGCATTGAGTATGTTCAGGTAGCTCTCACGCTACCATATTAAAAGAATTACCCTTCTTGTTTAAGCAAGAAGGGATTTTTTATGCTGTGATAGGACTTTCGTACTTACTTACTACACCAAGCAACAAAAACTGGCTACAAATCTTCTTTATGATATCGCTGTAGCTAATACTACACTCCATCAACAAAAAATATTTCTATCTCAGTTGTTTGCAACCTGGTATCAGCAAAAAGTGCGAAAGTCCTATATAATGGTGCAATGAAGCAACTCGCCAAAAAACTGATTATTGCTCGACTAAACAAAAAGGTCAAAAGACTGCTTGCTAAAAATGATGTTATTATTATTGGCGTCACAGGTAGTGTGGGCAAAACCAGTACCAAGCATGCTATTGGAGAAGTATTAGGCGCAACCCGAAAAGTACGTTACTCAGAAGATAGTTATAATACCGATATTGGTATTCCCTTAAGTCTTTTTGGCATGAAAGTACCAGCTCGCCTGTGGGATGCTCGAGCTTGGCAAAAAATATTTAAAGCCATAGATGAAGAGATTGATAATTATAAGTACGACACTGTTGTATTAGAGCTTGCCGATGATGAACTCGCAATGATGAAGAGCGTACTCAAGATTGTGCAGCTGAACATTGGCGTTATCTCAGGTATTGCACCTGTACATATGGCCCGTATGAAAGATATGAAGACCGTTGTGCATGACAACTGGCAGATTGCTGCTCATGCCAAAACAATTATGTACAATGCCGACAATCAGGCTTTACGCAAAAAGGCTTACAAGACAGACACGGTCGGGTTTGGTTTAAAAAACGGTGCTGTGCGATTTGATAAAATATCGCGTACTAAGTCTGGTACATTGAAAGCCGAGCTACACATTGGTAAAAATAAAAAAACTATTCATACACATATGTTAGGTCTGCAAAATCTCTATAGCCTGCTTGCTGCAGCAACGGTTGCAGAT
>JACDEK010000080.1 GCA_013816445.1 Candidatus Saccharimonadota bacterium | reverse complement strand
AGAGTTTTCGTGTTCGGCTGGCAAAAGTTTCATACTCGTATGATGAGCTTGGGTTAAGCTATCGGTCAGATAATGAGCCATAAAACCAGCTTCAAAAGAAGCTTTCGCTATGTCGTTATCTTTAAGAGCTTCTACTAGATTTGCGAAGTGTATTTCTATCCAGGTTGGTAAATAACCAATCTTATTAACTGGATCCCATGAATGATCAGCTCTGTAATTTTTGCTCTTCATTTTTAAACCATCTGGGCCACCCATACCTTCAAAGCGTAAAATTAGCCGTTGAGTAGGAAACTTTTCAGCATTTATCATAGGTAAAATCAACCGGTAGGCGGTTTTGTCGAACTTTTGATGCGTACCAATGTTATTGAGTACTTTGCCTTTTGTAAAATAGGTTACTACGCCTGAATTCATAGCTTTGATGTTAGATGGTTGATTGGTGAAATTAGTGAATAGAGCGAAAACTTAATCGAGTGAAGTTAGCTTCTTAAGGTTGTTTATTTTCTCGACTAACTGCGGATATTCTACCATATTCTGACCTGATATAAAAGCACTAGCGGCTTGCTTTACTTCTGCCAAAAGCTGAGTATCAAAGATATTTGCAAACCGCATATCAAGCACACCATGCTGGCTAGTACCATATATCTCACCAGGGCCGCGCATTTCAAGATCAATCTGCGCTAATCTAAATCCATCAGTGGTTTTCTCCATAGCCTGCAAACGCTTGTAGCTATTGGGGTTGGTTGAGTCAGAAAATAAGTAGCAGTATGACTGCACACTACTGCGCCCTACACGACCGCGCAACTGGTGCAAGGCAGCCAGGCCAAACCGATCGGCATTCTCTATAATTAGCACTGTAGCGTTGGGAATATCTACCCCAACCTCTATGACTGTGGTAGCTAGTAAAATATTATATGTTCCTGCCCGAAACTCTTGCATAATTTCAGCTTTTTCATCTGGTTTCATACGGCCATGAATCATGGCAATTTTACGGTGTGAAAAGACAGTTTTCTGCAACCGCACAAACTCGGCTTTAACTGACTTTGCCCCACCCTCATCAGCTTCTTCTATAAGTGGGCAAACAATAAATGCCTGCTGGCCCTGAGCAAGCAACTGATCTACAAAAAAGTACACTGTACTGCGGTCTATCTCACGCACAACCTTCGTTTCTACAGGCTTACGGCCAGGCGGTAGCTGATCAATAACACTTATATCTAGATCACCGTACACTACAAGTGCCAAAGAGCGCGGAATAGGAGTAGCCGTCATCGTTAATACATGAGGCATAAAACTTGCCTTTGTTTTAAGCGTACGACGCTGATTGACCCCAAAACGATGTTGCTCATCTATTATGACTAGCCCAAGATTATTAAACTCTACGCCTTCAGAGAGCAAGGCATGTGTGCCTATAACCATATCTACTTTTCCGTCTGCAATAGTTGTATGTAAAAGCTTTTTTTCTGCTGTGGGGGTAGCCGAGATCAGTAACTCAGATGTAAGACCCATTTGTTTAAAGATTTTTTTGGTAGTCACGACGTGCTGACGCGCCAAAATCTCAGTCGGCACCATTAGTGCCACCTGGTAGCCAGCTCGCAGGGTCATAGCTGTCGCTAGTAACGCAACGAGAGTTTTGCCACTCCCCACATCTCCCTCGAGCATTCTGTTCATTGGCTGTGGTTTTTCAAGATCTTGCAGAATTTGCCAAGCAGACTTTCTTTGTGCATCAGTCAGATCAAAATCTATCATGCTCAAGACTTCTTCAACAACTTCTTTTTTGAATTCAACGACAGGTGAAGTTTCGGTTTTGATATCTTGTTTTATAACAAGGCCTGTCAAAATAAGCTCAAATAACTCAGCAAAGCCTACTCGGCGTTCTGCCTGAGTGACTTCGGCCATACTGGCCGGCTGGTGCAGTTGCCTCACTGCCTGTGCAAAAGGTATTAATTGATGTTCTTGTTCAACTTCAATCGGCAAGCCATCACTAAGTTCACTACTTTGGTCAATCACTTGAGCTATGAGTTTTTGCAGGGCTTTAGAGGTTATGCCACTGGTTTCTGGGTAAACACTATATATTTTGCCCTTGTAGTTTTCTTGTGTAGCTGGCTCAACAGTTGGGCTATTAAGACTTAGGTAATTATTTTTAAACTCAAAGTTACCAGCAAATAAGTACTGTTCGCCTTTCTTGAGAGTGTTGAGTAAAAATGGTTGATTAAACCACACAGCCTTAATGGTGCCACTGCCATCTGTTAGTACTGCCTCTGTAATACTTAGCCGACGCTGGCGCTGACTACTCCGTACATTCACTGCCAAAACGGTACACAATACCGCTACTCGCCCCGGCTTAATAGTATTGAGCTTACTGATAGTACTAAAATCATCCCACCGGCGTGGCCAATATGTGAGTAGATCTTGCACGGTATGAATACCAAGCCGAGCTAAGCCCTTTTGCACAATAGGGCCAACACCTTTGAGTAATGTAACACGATAATCTAACTGCATATTACTATTCTAGCACGAACATAGAGCGAAAAATAACTCTCCTGTTGTCATCCCGGAATTGATCCGAGGTCTGTGTTTGAGTTTCTGGATCCTCAATCTAGTTCGGGATAATGGATCGATAAAGATTCCCGATCGAATGCCAGTCGGTAGACACGAGAGGGTTTGGTGTAAAGAATGCAAAGAAAAAACCACTTCACTTAGAAGTGGTTATTTTTTTGAACTCTTTTTTACCTTGAGTGGTTAGAAAGAATTTTACTCCAGATACCGATTGCTTTTTGGTGTTTCGAACAAACGTATAGTCTGAGATACTTGTCTCTACCCAGCCATGGCCAATACACTTATCTAGCGATCTCTCTAGCTTACGAGGAGCAATAGATTCAACTTACTCGAAGCGCCGAATAATCTCGTCGCTTATTTCATCTAAGGTGAGCTCGTTATTATCTATGCAATAGATCACTTTATTGCTCAGTAACTTGTGTTTCAGCCAGCGCCAACGATGCCCAAAAAATGAAACATACGAGTATAAAGCCACTGCAATAGTTAGGATAACTAATACTGTGGCCAGAACCTGGTTAACACCCGAGTAATCTCTATTACCCCTGGCCATAGCAAAGAACAAAAACATATCCCACCTGACTTTCGGTAGATATTGATCAACAATATTCTAGTCTTATTATTAGATTGTGTCAATCGGAAACACAGGCATGACGAGGCGTTAAATCTTGAACTTCACAAAACGGCGCTTACCCACCTGTACGAGGGCAGATTTTTTGAGCACCATTAACTCATCTTCAACTACTACATCATCGACCTTCACGCCTTTTTGACTAATCAGTCGGCGAGCTTCTGATCTACTTAAATCAAAATGTGCACCAACCAGATCGATAAGCTTATTGGGCTTTACATTAACAGTCTCAATCTCTTGAGGCTTTTCTTTGTCACGAAATTGCTTGTTCCAACTCTCTTCTGTCTCAGCTGCAATAGTCTCGCCATAGTATCGAGCGACAATTATACGTGCCAAGCTTGCTTTGGTGTCGCGTGGATTGTCTGGGTTAGCAAACAGGCTCATATGTGTGTCTTCTACTGTTACGCCAGCAAGTCTTTGCACCAGAGCATCAACTGTTTGTAGGGGCACATCAGTACAAAGCTTAAAATATACCGGTATTAATTCGTCGCGAATAGTCATTACCTTACCAAACATATCAGCGGGCTCATCATTAATATATATACAGT
>JACDEK010000018.1:2905-11365 GCA_013816445.1 Candidatus Saccharimonadota bacterium | reverse complement strand
GAAGTAGAGCGTTCACTGCGAGTGCTCGACGGCGCTGTGACTGTATTTGACGGTAAGATGGGTGTTGAGCCTCAGTCAGAGACTGTTTGGCGACAAGCTGATAAGTATGGCGTGCCACGTATTTGTTTTATTAATAAAATCAATCAAACAGGTGGTGATTTTTACAAAAGCCTAGAGAGTATTCACGAGCGCTTAACCAAGCACGCTTACCCAATTCACTTACCGATTGGTTTTGAGCAAGAAATTAACGGCGTAGTAGATCTTATTGCTATGAAGGCCTATACCTATAAAGAATACAACGACAAAGAACTTGTGGAGAGTGAAATTCCATCAGATATGCTAGAGAAGGCTCAAAACTACCGCCAGCACCTTATTGAAGCTGCTGTAGATATAGATGATGTTATTATGGAAAAATATCTTGAAGGTACTGAGCTAACTGAAGAAGAAATTAAGCTCGTTATTCGCAAGTCTGTATTGCGCGGCGATTTCTTTATTGTTTCTGGTGGTGATGGCCGAGGCGTAATGGTAGAAAAACTTCTTGATATCGTTACTGAATACTTGCCAAGCCCACTTGATATTACCCCGCCACTAGCAATTGATAACAAAACTGGTGATGAAAAAGTACTAGAAGTTAGTGATACTGCACCATTTGCAGCCCTCGCCTTTAAGATCGCTACTGACCCGTTTGTAGGTAAGCTAGCGTTTTTTAGAGTGTACTCAGGAACTATCAAAACAGGTAGCTATGTACTCAATAGTAGTACCGGTGAGAAAGAACGTATTGGGCGAATAGTGCGAATGCACGCTAATAACCGTGAAGAAGTAGACGAAGTATTTGCTGGTGAAATTGCCGCTGCGGTTGGTCTTAAGGCTACAATTACTGGCCACACCCTGAGCGATATGAGTAGCCCAATGGTACTTGAAAGTATTATTTTTCCTGAGCCAGTTATTAGTATTGCTATTGAGCCCAAAACCAAAGCCGATCAAGAAAAAATGGGTATCGCACTCTCTCGTTTAGCTGAAGAAGACCCAACTTTTCGTGTGCATACTGATGAAGATAGTGGCCAAACCATTATTGACGGCATGGGTGAGCTTCATTTAGACGTTATTGTTGATAGAATGAAGCGTGAGTTTAAGGTAGAGGCCAATGTTGGTCGTCCACAAGTTGCTTTTAGAGAAACTATTAAAGGCAGTACTCAGATAGAAAGTAAATTTGTGCGTCAAAGTGGTGGTAGAGGTCAATATGGTCATGTTTGGCTAGAACTCAGCCCACTTGTAAAGACTGATGATGAAGATAAGACAAAAATCTTTGAATTTGAAAATGCAATCGTAGGTGGTGCTGTTCCAAAAGAATACATTAAGCCAATAGAGCAGGGTGTAAAAGAAGCTATGGCTAACGGTGTACTTGCTGGCTATCCAGTAGTAGATGTTCACTGTAAATTATATGATGGTAGTTATCACGAAGTAGATAGTAGTGAGCTGGCTTTTAAGATTGCCGGCTCTATAGCACTACAAGAGGGTGTGAGGAAAGCCCAGCCAGTTATTATGGAACCAATTATGAAAGTCGAAATTACTACCCCAGAAGAATTTATGGGTGATGTTATAGGGGATATTAATGCTAAACGTGGTCGAGTAGACGAGATGGAAGACCGCAATGGTGCTAAGCTAATTCGTTCATTTGTGCCTCTCGCTGAAATGTTTGGTTACGCTACTACTATGCGTTCTATGACTCAAGGACGAGCTAGCTATGCAATGGAATTTGATCATTATGCTGAAGTTCCTCGTAATGTTGCCGAGGAATTGATTGGTAAATACACTGCAGCTCGAGCTGAAGGTACAAGCTAGTACTATTTACTACAAATAAAAAAGACCCCCAAGCGGGGTCTTTTTTATTGCAAAACAGTATATATAGTACATCTTATGCTTGTTAATTACACAAAAAAGCGTATCATATGGTATGCCTTACCTGGGATTGGTGCAAGCGGGCGGAGTAACCCGTCACAATCACCGGCAAGCAAAGGAGGTTCGTCATGCCCAGTGCTGATGAGCCAGTACAAGACGATAGTACTAGTGGTACTGAGCCGAGAGCAGACATACATCTGGCTGACGAAATTAAGCCTCTTATTGCTCGAAGGTCTGTTAAGCAACCAACCAACGAAGCCCCGTTTAATCAACAACAAATTGAACACTTAAGTAGGGTTGCTCTCGCAGCTGGTGTCTCACCAGAAGAACTAGCTGAGCGGCTTGGCAAAGTTGCAGAAAGACTGCCGCAAGTACCTGATGTAACCAATCAAGAGTCAGAAGACCTGCCCCCGGCAAGTTAATACCTACTATCAGTACTATTTATCCCCCAGCGTAAAGCTGAGGGATTTTTTTGAATCTTCAGCTAAATTCAGTTACAATCGCTATGACTCTCTAAGCACCTTCTAATCAACTTATCTGAGGGGTGAAGTCAATGTGGAGCGAGATTGATGACGAACCACAGTATTGGAGTACACAAGTACTACAAATTTTGTCTCTTATGCTTTGTGCTGTCGGTGCGATTAGTCTGCTTGCTGGAATTTTGGCGACCATGGCTACAGATAATGTCTTCTACCTTTTGAAGGGTATAGTTGGCTTACTGCTCTCAGTGACTCTCAGCTTTGTCTTACCCGCAGGAATATATACCTTTCTCTATGGTGAACCAGATGAGTCAGAACGACTTGATGGGAGCCATGAGGCCATTAGGCAGCCTGAAGAGGATTATGATGAGTGAGCACGATATTAATACGCCAGTGTGGCATACTGATGGCTTGCGAGCCTGTATTAAGCATGAGTATGGGTCTTGCCTGTCGTTTCAGATGATGACTTGGTTTTATACATGTCTGGCTGTTTTTATTGTTATATTGAACATCATAACAACTTTGATGACTGAGGGTATTGATAGGCCAGCATTTTACTGGCTTACTGTTCAAGCTTTCTTTTTCATAGGAATTACTCTAGGGTTTGCGTGCGCATGGTGTTATTTATTAGGTTATATGCGTTATAGATTACAAACTAAGTATGTGGTGTATGAAGCCGAAAATGTCTTAATTGAAGACAACTGGAACGATTAAAATATCCCCTAGATTTCCTAGGGGTATTTTTAACCTGAGAAAACACTTTACAAAGTGCATAAAGCTATCTATAATTGAGAGGTCTAAAACGGGCGATTTTTTGTCGTCTAAGTCTAAAAGTAATAATAAGGAGAAATAATGGCAGAATCATATAAACGCGATAAACCGCACGTTAATGTAGGTACAATGGGTCACGTTGACCACGGTAAAACAACTCTTACCGCCGCTATCACTACAGTGCTTGCAAAAAAACTACCAAGCGATATCAACCAAGCTGTTGATTATGCTACTATCGATAATGCACCTGAAGAGCGAGAACGGGGTATTACTATCGCTTCTTCGCACGAAGAATATGAAAGTGAAAAGCGTCACTATGCTCACGTTGATATGCCAGGTCACGCTGATTATGTAAAGAACATGATCACAGGTGCTGCTCAGATTGACGGCGCTATCTTAGTTGTCTCTGCTGCTGATGGCCCTATGCCTCAGACTCGCGAACACGTATTGCTTGCTAAGCAAGTTGGTGTACCAAAAATTCTTGTATTTATGAACAAAATGGATATGGCTGACCCAGAACTCGCTGAACTTGTTGAAGTTGAAATTCGTGAACTATTAGAAAAATACGAATTTGACAAAGATGCTCCAATTATTAAGGGTTCAGCTCTCAAGGCTCTAGAAGGCGACGCTGCTTCAGAAGACGCTATTATGGAACTTGTACAAGCTATTGATGACTACATTCCAGAACCAAAACGCGAACTCGATAAACCATTCTTGATGCCAATAGAAGACGTTTTCTCTATTAAGGGTCGTGGTACTGTTGCTACAGGACGAATCGAACAAGGTAAAGTTAACGTTAATGATGATGTTGAAATCATTGGTATCAAAGACACAACCAAAACCGTTGTAACTGGTGTAGAAATGTTCAAAAAACTTCTTGATGAAGGTCAAGCTGGTGATAACGTTGGTATCTTGCTTCGTGGCGTAGAGCGCGATGATATTGAACGTGGTCAAGTTCTCGCTAAACCAGGTAGTATTACTCCTCATACTGAGTTTGAATGTGAAGTATATGTACTCAAAAAAGACGAAGGTGGACGACACACTCCTTTCTTCAAGGGATACAAACCTCAGTTTTACTTCCGTACTACTGATGTAACTGGCGAAGTTGAACTACCAGAAGGTACAGAAATGGTAATGCCAGGAGACAATATTAGCGTGAAAGTTAAATTACTTGCTCCTATTGCTATGGAAGATGGCTTGCGATTCGCTATTCGTGAAGGCGGTAAGACTGTCGGTGCTGGTGTAGTAACTAAGATTATTAAATAACTCTCAAGTAACAAAGAAACGAAAACATCTTATGACAACCGAAGCACCAACTAAACAACGCATTCGTATTAAGCTTAAAGCGTATGATAATAAAGTTATTGATCAGTCTGCTAAGCAGATTATTGATACTGCTATACGCACTGGTGCTACAGTAGCTGGGCCTATCCCACTCCCAACAGACAAGCGAAAGTACACTGTTGTAAAAAGCCCACACGTGTATAAGACTGCCCGTGAACAGTTTGAAATGCGAACACACAAACGTTTGATTGATATCACTGATCCAACTCCTAAGACAATTGATAATCTTATGAATCTTTCTTTGCCAGCCGGCGTAGACATCGAAATTAAGATGTAATTTTCAAAAAAAGATCCGCCTGCAGCGGATCTTTTTTGGTATAGTAGTACAGCTATGATTCTCCAAGCCGACATTCAAGAAAAAACTCTCGGGTCAAAACTTTTACTAAAAAACCTGAATTTAATGCTACAAGAAAAGCAAAAAGTCGCTATTATTGGTCGAAATGGTGTAGGTAAATCAACTTTACTCGGTGTTTTGTCAGGTGACGATGATGAATATATTGGTGTAGTACAAACCAAGAAAGGTACGGTTATTGGGGTGACTCGCCAGGAGCATAACGAAGTAGGTGATATGACAGTTATTGCCTATATCTTAAGTGAACTACCCGAATACATACACCTGAAGAATACTATAGAAGAATATCCTGATCTAAGTGACCCTTCTGAAGAACAGCTTCATGCCTATAGTGATGCAATTGAGCGCTTTGGTGTACTTGATTACTACAGGGCTGAAGATAAAGTACTGCAAGAGCTCGATCGTTATCAAATAAGTGAAGAGATGAGTCAAAGACCCTTGCGGACACTGAGCGGTGGGCAAAAACGTTTTGTTGAGCTAGTCAAAATTGCCGAAAGCCATGTAGATCTAGCACTTATTGATGAGCCAACCAACCACATGGATTACGTTGCCAAGGCCGAATTCATTACTTGGCTTAATGCTGCATCATGTGCGGTGGTCATGGTGAGTCATGATCGTGATGTGCTTGCGGGCGTTGATATGATTATTGAAATAAAAGATCATAAGGCAGTAATTTTTAATGGTAACTATGATGCTTATTTAAAACAAAATAGTCACTCTACTTTGCAGGGCATTGATCAATATGAGATACAGCTCAAAACCATGGCAAATCTAAAGAAACAGTTGCAGGAAGCAAATCGCAAGAAAGCTGGTAGTAGCAAGACGCCCAATCCGTTTATACCGATGATTCGACGGTTTCAAAAAGATATTGATGAGCTAGAAAAAAGTATTTCTAAGCCAAGCTTTTGGGTTGATCAAGACTCTATGGAGGGCCAACAAACAAAAGTAATAGAAAAATATGACAAATATAAGGCGCAAAATATTAAGGTTAAAGCCGATAGTATCGCTAAGCATAGTCAGCAGTTATTAGCTATTCATGGGCTATCACTTGGTTATACAGTACCTCTTTTTGATGATATTACTGCTTTGCTCAATAACGGTGATAGGGTAGAGATTCGTGGTCGTAATGGTGCTGGTAAATCAACTCTTGTCAAAGCAATATTAGACTATTCTGAAGGCAAAGACTTGCAGTGTACTAGCTATGCTGGCTATATTGAACCAAGCCCAAATCTTAAGGTTGGGTATTATGAACAAGAAATAAGTTCTCAGCTTTTACCTCTAAGTTTAGCTGAGGCAATAGAGCGGGTTTATAGAGATGCTGATCAGTCTATTAATATTGAAAAAATAATGCAGTTAGCCCATCAATATTTATTTGAGCCAGAGCGAGATTTAAAACTTAGTTTAGAAAAACTATCTGGTGGCCAAAAAGCCCGTTTTCAGCTTATAAAAATGCTTTGTGGCGACCCTAACCTACTTGTTCTTGATGAGCCAACTAATCATTTAGACCTGCCAAGTATTGAAGAACTAGAAAAGGCTTTACTCAATTATTCAGGCGCAATACTGTACGTGACTCATGATAATTACTTTCGTGATAAGTTGAAAGGTCAAATTATTCAGATATAAAGAAAATGCCCCGCCTAGAAATGAATCTAGACGGGGCACTGTGGGTGTTTCCCCCGATAACACCCGGAATTGTTCCTCAAGCGACCATACTCGTACTGAGTACTGAAATTGCTTTGGGGGTTAGTTGACCTTGCGCTTACTCAGCTCTATCGAGCGTAGCTCTTTGAGCCTGAAGTTCAGCTGAGCGATTATCTCTCGCGCAATTTTGCTGTGATTTCTGCGTCGGTTGAGCTGATAGCGCCCTTCCGAAAGATTGCGCAGATTTACAATCTGTCTAACAATGGCCTCCTCAAGCTCATCGTCGAGTTCTAACTCTGGGTTTGGCCAAACGGCAACCAGAGAGTTGCTGATACGAACTACTTTGCTGATGGCACCGAGCAAATCCAAAAAGGACTCTGTGGTACCAGCTCGAAAGCAGTTTTTGGTCTTTTGACAGATTGGCACGTGAAAGACAAGTACAGTCGTCGGTTTTCGAGTTCCCGGCTGACTTGCAGTTGTTTTGACGATGTCAATCTGCGTGAGGGCGACCCTTGTGGGTTGCTCTTTAAGTGAAATTGTCACACCTTCTCCTCATTGTCAGGTGTTGATGGATGGGTACAGCCACATTGTTGTGGTACTGACAATAGTAGTTCACGTAATAAGTCATTGTCAAGCTTATAACAAAACGTAAGCAATAAGGCTTGCAAGTACCTAGGGAAATATACTACAATGACGGGTAAGAACTATATAATTATAAATAAAGGAGTGAATATGCCAGAAGATAATAAAAGTGTGTCAGTTAAAAGTGGCAGTGATAATGACAAACTAATGGGGATCCTTGCCTATATGGGGCTATTGGTAATTGTACCAATCGTAGCTGGCGGCGACAGTAAATTTGTTAAATATCATGCCAACCAGGGCTTGGTTAATGTTTTGTTATGGGTAGCTATCTTCATAATTAATATAATCCTAGCCTTCATTCCATTCGTAGGTTTTATTACCTTATTCACTTGGGTGCTATATTTTGTTCCAATTATTTTTGCTATCTTGGGCATCGTCAACGTTGTGAACAACGAACAAAAGCCATTGCCAATTATTGGTGAAATTCAAATCATCAAATAAGCTCTAGCTTAGTGATCTAAAGAATATATATTCTTTAAAAAAAACACCTGATAACTATTCAGGTGTTTTTTTGTAGACAAAAGTACTGCCTTTTGCTATACTAGTGCCGTAGTTAAAGAAGGAGTTTTTTTGAAAAGCACAAAATATCAAACCTTCTTTATAACGTACCAACTAAGCTCTTAAGCTCTGGCAAGCAGCGCCATTACTGTGTCAAAGGGGTTTTCCTCGATCTCTTTGCCCAGTGTTAATCGGCAGCAGCCACCAGAAGTCCCAGTATAGATACGTCAAAAGCCCGGCGCCAAAAGGCTTGTATCTATACTGGGGCGCCTTCGCTCCAAATATTAATCTCATCTGGCTTCATTGCTAGATGAGATTTTTTAATACATATATAACTCGACCTTCAAAAGTTTTTATGCTTAAATGTATAGATATGGCAAATAACTCAAAGCGATCACACCATATATATGAATCTGATTTTGCTTTCTTAGTAAAGGCAGCAGTTTATTTGTTACTTGGCACTCTCTGGATAGGCTGGCAAGGCCACAGATGGCTACCAGTTGGTGTAGTAATAGGTTTTGCACTCTCAAAGGTAGAGATACTCCGTATTAATCGCAAGATTGAATATGCCCTACTGGTAGTTGGTGCGCTACTAGGGCTGTATAGCTTAGGTCTCACACTATTTTTTTAACTGGAATGTGTTGACACTTCCAGGTATAACCTGATATACTACGAAGCGACTTACTATAAATACGTGCACGTAAGTACAAACTAGTACTTTTTTGAACTAGTACAGCTGGGAAATTCTTAGGTTCTACTATCTGGTAGAAAACCAAGCATTCGCCCAGATATTATTTTTTTACTAGGTAAAGATTAAAATATATTTATGAAAGC
>JACDEK010000018.1:0-2895 GCA_013816445.1 Candidatus Saccharimonadota bacterium | reverse complement strand
GAATGACACAGCTGTTTGATGAAAACGGTCGGTTAAACTCGGTTACTTTATTACAGGCTGGCCCATGTGTTGTGACTCAGCTAAAAGATGATGTATCAGATGGCTATACCGCTGTACAGCTAGGTTTTGGTAAAGCAAAAAAACTCGCTAAACCACAAGCCGGACACCTCAAAAAAGCTAAAGCAGAGAGTAGATATATCGCAGAGTTTCGCTTGCCCTTTTCTCAAGCTGAAGCTGGTGTTGATCAAGCCGACAACCCAACCGTTGGCGACACAATCACAGCAGGTATATTCAGTATTGGTGATAAGGTTGAGGTAGCTTCTACAAGTAAGGGTAAGGGTTTTGCCGGCACAATCAAACGACATAATTTCTCACGTGGGCCAAAAACTCATGGTAGCCATAATTACCGCGCTCCAGGATCGATTGGAGCTGGATACCCACAGCACGTATTTAAAGGCCAAAAAATGGCAGGACAAATGGGTAACGCCAAAGTGACAGTAAAAAACTTACAAATAGTTTTTGTAGATGTTGAAAAAAATATTATTGGAATTAAAGGTGCTGTGCCGGGTCCAAAAAAAGGGCTGGTACGCGTGCAGGGGAGACAAGAATGAAAGCTCTCACCTTTACACGTACCGGCACTAAGTCTGCTGAAACAACTCTAGTAAAAGCTATCTTTGAATCAGATATTAGCGAAGACTTATTGAAGCAATCTGTTGTTCGAAGTCATTCAAACCTACGTCAAGGTAATGCAAAGACCCTTACGCGCGGTGAAGTACGTGGTGGTGGTCGTAAGCCATGGAAACAAAAAGGCACTGGCCGTGCACGATTTGGTTCATCACGTGTAAATATTTGGCGTCATGGTGGAATCGCTCATGGCCCTACTGGCTTACAGAACTACCAAAAAGATATGCCAACAAGTATGATTCGTGCCAGTGTACGTATGGCTCTTTCAACTCAAGCTGATAAAGTAGTAATTATTGAAAAATTAGCTATAAGTGAACCAAAAACAAAAGTTGCTGATGCACTTTTGGCAAAACTAAACTTAACAGGCAATGTATTACTCATTGTCGCCGAGTTTGATGAAAAATTCACAAAAGCCAGCGCCAACTTACCTGGTGTAAGACAGATCTTATTCTCCCAGTTACGTAGTTATGATGTACTTAGTGCTGATGCTATTGTGATTGAAAAGCCAGCTCTAGAAAAAATTGAAATTTGGCTGAAGGTGAAAAAATAATGAGTACAACTATTCTTAAACCAATTATCTCTGAGAAAAGTATGTTTCTTGCTGTAAAAGGTACATATATGTTTGAAGTACCAATTAAAGCCAATAAGTTGATGGTAGCTGATGCAGTAAAAGTAAACTTTAAGGTTGATGTAACGAATGTACGCATTAGTGTCTTAAAGGGTAAGGTCAAGAAATTCAAAGGCGTTACAGGTAGTCGTAAGAATAGAAAAAGAGCTTTTGTAACCGTAAAGAGCGGTCAAAAGATATCTATTTTTGAGGAAAGCAAGTAATGGCTGTTCGAGTACTCAAGCAAAACACTGGCGCTCGTCGTAATATGAGTGTTGCAGACTTTTCTAATCTGACTAAGAAACGTCCTGAAAAATCTTTAATTATTACACGCAAGCAAAAATCTGGTCGTAATAACCAAGGCAAGATAACTATTCGTCATCGTGGCGGTGGTGTAAAGCGCCATATTCGTTTGATTGATTTTAAGCTAGATAATGTTGAATCAGCTGTCATTGTTGCATTAGAGTATGATCCAAACCGTTCTGCTCGCTTGGCTTTATTGCAACTACCTGATGGTACAAAAGCTTATATTCTTGCAACTACTACAATGCGCGTTGGTAGTAAAATAAGTGCCGGAAGTGAAGTTGAAGTAAAGTTTGGTAATCGTATGCCACTTAAAAACATACCTCTCGGTTCAGTTATTTGTAATATTGAGCTAAAAATTGGTGGCGGTGCACAGATGGTTCGTTCAGCAGGTGCCAAGGCCCAACTAGCAGCCAAAGAAGGGGTATTTGTTCAAGTAAAACTTCCCTCTGGCGAAGTACGACTAGTACATCAAGATTGTCATGCCACAATCGGGCAAATGGGTAATATTGATCATCAAAATATCAAAATTGGTAGTGCAGGAAGAAAACGTAATATGGGTCGTCGTCCACAAGTACGTGGTAAGGCCATGAACCCTAATGATCACCCACATGGTGGTGGTGAAGGTGGAACATCAATTGGATTAAAGCATCCTAAAACACCCTGGGGTAAAGCAGCTTTAGGTCTTAAAACCCGTCGTCGAAAATATACAGATTCAATGATTGTTCGTGGAAGAAAGAGAGGTAAAAGATGAGTCGTTCTACTAAAAAAGGTCCTTTTATTGATCCAAAACTTCTAAAGAAAGTTTTAGCCCTTGATCCGACCGATAAAACTATTATAAAAACTTGGGCACGTGCCTGTACTATCTTTCCAGAAATGGTCGGCAGGACTATTGCTGTTCATAATGGTAAAGTACATACACCAGTGTTGGTTAATGAGAACATGGTTGGTCATAAGCTTGGTGAATTTGCTCCTACACGTAAATTTAGAGGTCACGGTGGTAAGTTAGCAAAATCTGAGGGAGGTAGCTAATGAGAGTTCAGGCAAAAGCTCGAAATCTAAGTATTTCTGCTCAAAAACTTCGTTTGTGTACCGGTGGTATGCGTGGCTTAAACGCCAATGTTGCTCTTCAACAGCTATCAGCTCAACCGAAAAAAGGCTCAGCAATGGTTTTTGATACAGTACATAGTGCAATGGCTAATGCTCAGCATAACCATAATCTTTTGCCTGCACAATTAGTGATTGAAGAGATTTATGTTGATGGTGGTGCTAAGTTAAAACGATGGCGACCACGGTCACGA
>JACDEK010000079.1 GCA_013816445.1 Candidatus Saccharimonadota bacterium | reverse complement strand
CACCTCGTTTCCCACTTAGCTATGACTTGGGGGCCTTAGACGGCGATCTGGGCTGTTTCCCTTTCGAGCACGAAACTTAGCTCCCGTGTTCTGACTGCCATAATAGTCTCTCTCAGTATTCGGAGTTTGATTGAGCGCAGTACCACAAAGTGGCCCACTACCCATTCAGTGCTCTACCCCTGAGAGGTAGTTTATGACGCTAGCCCTAAAGCTATTTCGAGGAGAACCAGCTATCTCCAGGTTCGATTGGAATTTCTCCGCTAACCACAGCTCATCCAAGCCATTTGCAGCTGGCGGTGGTTCGGCCCTCCACGCAGTTTTACCTGCGCTTCAGCCTGCCCATGGTTAGGTCACCTGGTTTCGGGTCTACGACATGCGACTAATCGGGATCTGCTTTCTAATAACTTTATTATTTCAAAAATTATCACAAAGCAGATCCCATCGCCCATTTAAGGCTCGCTTTCACTATGGCTCCGGTGCGTATACACCTTAACCTTGCCACACATCGTAACTCGCTGGATCGTTCTACAAAAAGCACGCCGTCACAGAATAAATCTGCTCCGACTCATTGTAAGCATATGATTTCAGGATTCTATTTCACTCCCCTTACGGGGTTCTTTTCACCTTTCCCTCACGGTACTTGTACACTATCGATCGAACTGTGTAATTAGCCTTGGAAGGTGGTCCTCCCAGATTCAGACAGGGTTACACGTGCCCCGTCCTACTTGAGTAAAGTAGATATAAAGACGAAAAGTTTTTTAAGTACGCGACTTTCACGCTCTGTGGTGGTCCTTTCCAGGCGCCTTCCTCTAAGCTTTTCATTTTTTTACTTTATCCACTCGATCCTCATCGGTGGTCGCATATAATACCGTATAAGTGTTTAAAGACTTACACGCTATTATATGGTCATCTACAATCTCGCAACCCTCTCCGTAATTATTGAGGTAACCTCTGATAAATCAAAGGAAACGGATAAGTTTTGGCTGATCCCTTTTCGCTCGCCGCTACTAAGGGAATCTCGGTTGATTTCTTTTCCTCAGGGTAATGAGATGTTTCAGTTCCCCTGGTGCCCGCCACTATAGCTATGTATTCACTATAGGGTAACGCGACATGACTCGCGCTGGGTTCCCCCATTCGGATATCCCCGGATCAAAGCTTGATTGGCAGCTCCCCGAGGCTTTTCGCAGCCTTCTACGTCCTTCATCGGCACAGTTCGTCAAGGCATTCATCATATGCTCTTAAGTAACTTTTTGTTTGCAATTGCGAATTAGACTGGCAATTTGCAGATATTAATCTGTAAATTGTTGTCAATTCATTTATTTACTACATTTGTGCCCTATATAAGCACAAAAGCAATAAAGATACTCTTATTGTTTTACCCTAGAATTTGTTTCGTATTTATCTAAAAGATAAATCTTCTACAAACTCACGTTAGTATTCAATTGTTAAGGTTACAAAATAAAAATGATCGCATTTCGTTTAAAACGAGGCGACCACATATCAGCAAAAAAATAATTTACCGCTTAAGCAGCACCTCTTATGGAAGAATATTTTTTGCTCATATGTAATCACCTTTTTGTTTATCGGTCTTAATAATACCAAAGATTTATCCTGTTGTAAAGAGAAAAATATGTTTTTCATATAATTATTCACAAAATATATAGCCGTGCCAGCAAAAAGCCCACAGTTTTTGATAAAACGTGGGCTTTTTGAAGCGAAGGATTACTTAGTAAATCTATTTTACAAAGATAACAATAGCTGAGCCTTGTGGAGCGGTTTCGCCAGCTGGCAAAGCACCAACTTCACCACCGAGCTCTGCAGCAATCTGCTTGGCTGCATCAGCATTTTGGCCACTGACATCAACAACAGTAATCTTTTTGACACTATTTTTGTTTTTTGCATCAGTTGTACTGCTTATGGCAATGGTGCCAGCAAACTTATCATTAAGCTTTTTCGTAACACCATCAGCATCACCGCCGGCATTAATAAGCGCAACTTGTACCTGTGATTTCTGATCAATCGCGATTGGGCCAACATTAATTAGCTTGTTAGCACTTGGTCGAAACACAATAGCTTTTTTCGCTTTGGTGTAGATCAATATCTTGTCACCATTTTGTGCATTTGAGAAGAACGGCTGATCTTTGAGCTTTTCTTTGTCAAGAACGGTTGCGACAGTTGGTGTTTCGTCTTTTGGTAGATCGATTAATTTACCTACCTGGGCGACTAATTGATCAGTTTCAGCCTGAGCAACTTGATTTGGATTTTTCTTGATGTTTTGGTATTGGTTATAAAAGTAAAAAGCTACTATACCAAGAATCAAAATGATGATTCCTAAGCCGATCATTAAGATCATACTCATATTACTTGACGATTTTTTTTCCATTAAAATTACACTCCCTCGCTTAGATTAGATTTTTTTCTATACACCTACAATACCGAACAGCTTATGTACTGTCAACCAAAAAATGACTACTTTTTTAAACCTGAGAAACAGCTGAGAGCAACTCTAGCTACATTATACACTAATGCTGTAATGCAGACCAGTTAAACTGTACGTCACTGACCTGATTTACACTTGTAACAATACTAAAGCCAGACCTAGTAATATGAGTCACTTTATACTGTCCATCAATAAAGTCTTGAGGGCTAACTGTAACTACCGGAATTGTTGCTAAGACTTTTGAAAAGCTAATATTAACTTGTTTTGTGCCAGCTAACACAGTTGTTGTTCCGGCACTATCATTATTAAAGGTCACATCACCATTAAACTTCACATTGCCATCAAAGGTAGCATCGCCGGTAAAGACAGATTTACCCTTAAAGCTAGCTAACGCATCAAAGGTTGCTTTAGCTTTGAACTGAGTATCACCTGTTACAATACCACCATTAAAGACGGCCGCGGCCAACTGCTGTGAAGCAACTTGAGCTTGCAAGCTGTCAACTTTAGTATTCAAGTCTTGTATACCTTTGGCTAGTAATGGAGTTAGCTTAGAATAATCAACTTGCCATGGGTGAATAAGTACACCATTTGCATCAACCGCGTCACTACCGACTGTCACAGCGTCAGGAAACTGCGCATATAGCTCTTGGGCAATAAACCCAGTAAGCTGAGTCTTATTGGCATCAGCGATGTAGTTGTAGTCATGAATTTTTAAGCTTAACACTGTATCGAGAGAATAGTGTGTATCAGTAATATTTTCTTTTAACCTTCGGTCTGAGGTATTGTTATAAGCAACAGTCGTACTGGCATTTTGAGCAACAGTACCAATAACTGTTCCATCAGGACGTGTAAATGTCACTAAGTTACTACCAGCACTAAAGACATTCTGGCCAGAGCGCACCTCAATACCATTATTACCCGCCACATCACCAGTGTTTAAGAAGCGACCCACAAAACCAGATGTAACGGCATTGGCATTTACCGTTACAGCTGAGCCGGTAGCTGTAGCGTCATCAATTTGCAGACCATTGCCTGTGTGCGCGCCACTAAAGTTTAGACGCGCAAAACCATTTGTGGCAGCACCCGTAGAACCTGTAGAAATATTTAATACTGTTCCTGTAAGAGTAGAGCCAGTTGTTGGGCCCGCAATATTGAGGCCAACTCCTGAGGTCAAGCCAGTCGCCGAGAACGATACAAGCGTACCTGTTGCTGTGGAGTTACCTGTCACATTTAGTAATCCACCCGTACCAGTATAGGCACCAGAATGGGCTATTTGCACTAAGCCAGCACTAATAGCCGAGGTGCCAGAGGCCGAAACTTTCAGGGCGGCGCCGGTAGTAATACTAGCAC
>JACDEK010000078.1 GCA_013816445.1 Candidatus Saccharimonadota bacterium | reverse complement strand
GCAATCTCATCCCAACGAGCTGGTACCTTGCTCATCTCAGATTTTGTACGCCCATGAATAGTAATTGCATCTAGGTTTTGCTCTAGCAAAAATCCAATCCAGCCAGTCACATCGGCCTCATTAAAACCAATACGAGTCTTTACACTCACTGGGACTTTACCGGCTACACCTTTTCTTGTAGCCTCAATAACTTCTTGTGCCAGCAGAGGAGTCTGAATCATTGCACTACAAGCACCTTTTTTGATCATATCTTTTACTGGGCAGCCCATATTAATATCAATGCCATCAAAACCCATCTCTACAATATCTTGAGCCATTTGTTCATAATGAGCCGGCGTAATACCCCATACCTGAGCAATTAGTGGCCGTTCAGATTTCTCGTGTTGTAAGCGAGTGCCAATAGCTTGCTTACCCGGGCTACACCAGCCATCGGCGTTAGCAAATTCAGTCATCATTACATCGGCTGCAGCATGCGCTGCTACCATACGCCGAAACACCGTATCTGTTACGTCGTCCATAGGCGCGAGCACAAAAAACGGCTGCTTATTTTGTTTTAATTCTTGCCAAATATTTTTCTTCATTAGGGCGCTAGTATAGACGATTTTTGACAAAATTTCTAGTGCTAGACTGTCACAGACAAGCCCATATTCCGTTATACTATACTTAATGAAAGATTCCCCAAAACCAGACTTTGTATACGACCCTGAGAATGACAAGGGTAAGAAAATCAAAGTATCCTCTTCATCGTCTGCTGCTTCTTCGCATACTATCGAAAAGCCTGACTTTCATTTTGACCCCAATAAAGAATTGGTAAACACAATACACACAAAAAACACTCACAAAACAGATGATTTTTTTGATCTACAAAAACAACCCAAACCACTCTGGAAACGTATCATGAAGTGGTTCTTCATTATTCTTTTGCTTGCAGGGATTATTGCGACGGGCGTGGCTGCATACATTTTCTTGCATGCTAGTAAGATATCAACCAACCCTTTTGACTTTAGCAGTAAGCTCAAGGGTGAGAATGACGGCCGCGTGAATATACTTTTACTCGGCATAGGTGACCCAGGCCATGCGGGTGAGACTCTAGCAGATACTAATATGGTCGTTAGTATTGATACAAAGTCTCAACCCAACAAGGTTACAATGATTAGCTTGCCTCGCGACCTACGTGTGTCAATATCAGGCGAGGGCTACCATAAGCTTAATGATGCTCATGCCTTTGGTGAAGCAAAAAAGCCACCTCAGGGTATTGAGGTAAGCAAAAAAACAATCGAGCAAACTCTTGGTATTCCAATTCATTACTATATAAGAGCCAACTTTACCGGCCTTAAGCAAGCAGTTGATGCTCTAGGTGGCATTGATATTACCGTTAAAGAGCCCTTAATTGATACAGAATATCCCTGTGATAAAAATGAAAACAAAAGCTGTGGTTTAAAAATACCCGCTGGCCCACAGCACATGGATGGCGCGACTGCACTCAAATATGCTCGTTGCCGTAAGGGCACGTGTGGTGATGATTTTGGCCGAGCGATGCGCCAGCAAGAAGTACTCACGGCTATACGTGTAAAAGTACTATCAGGCCAGACTCTCAGTAACCCAGCACGCGTCAATGACCTCATAAGTGCAGCCAGTAACAATGTAAAAACTGACTTAAGCTTACGTAATATTCAGCGATTACAAGAAATTACTAAAGGCACAAACCCAACAGATATTACTAATGTTGTGTTTTCTCTGAAACCAAATGGATTTTTAATAACTGACAAAACAAGTAGTGACTTGCTACCAGAGGCCGGTAACTTTGATGATATTCAGCGCTTTATAGCCAATATTTTTGAGCTCGCACCTATCTGGAAAGAAGACTCTACTATAATCATTCTTAATGGTACACCAACAGCCGGCCTCGGTGGTAAGCTAAAAGCCAGTCTTGAGAAAGACGGTATACCACTCACTATTTCAAGCCTTGGTAATGCCAAAACTAAAGACATTACTACTTCTCAGATAATTGATTACACGGGTGGCAAAAACCCTGCCACCGCTAATTACCTCTCTAAGCTCTTAGGTGTACCTGTAACTCAGCCTGCTGTACCTGTAAAATTTCCCGCGGGTAATTTTGAAGTTACCCTTGGTACTGACTATGTAGCAAAACTTGCTCAAGGCTCAGGCCCACAAAATTAAAAAAGCCCCTAGTTATAAACTAAGGGCATGTATTATTCGTTATATGCTTTGTGAAAAACCGCGTCGAGATACTCGTCTAGGTTTTCTAAAGTAAAAGACATTCTGTCTTGAATATGAATGAGATCTCGACACTTCTCGTCATCACAGCTATGTTCTTCACAAAATACGTGCTTAACTGCATTGACAACAAAAACAGCATTTTCTTGATCAAAACTAATAGTAATGTCATGAAGATCATCATTTCGTAAAAGTAGCAGTAGCAAAGGCAACATTTTCCCTCTGTGACTTTCCTGAACAACTTCTCGAAAAGTAGCTGTATCAGACATAGATTATGACCTTTCAGGTGCGAAGCCCGAAAAATATGCTTTTTTCGGACTAGTAATAGTAACACGGAGTAACTACTTTTGCAATAAAAAATCCCGATAACTTTATCAGGATTTGAACAGATGAACTTACTATCAATCTTCTACCCGCATCGTATTGATTCCTAATCCGTCTGAAAAACGATCCCTATGGCTGTCTTTACGAGCACGTTTCTTGATAAGAAACACCCCAAATACTGCTAGTGTTCCAGTAAGGGTTAGTTTGAAAGGAAAGTGTTTTTTCATTGGTATCTTTCTACAAGACTAACGAATGTAGTGCGTATGAGTGGGTAGGCCACAAAACCTATACAAATTCCAACGAGCACTTTTTTCATCGCAAGTTACCACGTGCATTTTCATTGGCACGAACTTGACGTGTATCAGCTTGAGGAGCCCGCGCTACATAGACAATACCAGCCACAACAGCTGCAGTTACTGAGACAAAAACAATCTTTTTCATGGTTCCTCCTAGAGTAGGTGCAGGCCATAGATTACCAGAAGAAGTATATTTTTTCAAGCATTACCCGTTAAGTAAGCTTGTCGTTTTTCTTCAGGAAATCTTTCAATTGCATAGCGTAGTGCAGTGCGAGGCATAGTTATGTAATGAGCTTGCAAAAACTCTTCTTCAACCGCGATACCACATTTCTTACCAGCTTTTCTCAACATCCAGCCAACTGCTTTTTGAATCAAATCGTGCTCATCATTTACCAAAATTTCAGCAATACGAAAAGCGTCTTTAGTTTCACCATATTTAATAAACGTAAAACAAGCGAGCATGGCAATGCGACGCTCCCAAATAGACTGTGATTTTGCTAAAAGTAACAAAATTGTTCTGTCTTTATTAAGCAAATACTCACCAACAATATAGGGTGCACTAGTATCTACTAAATCCCAATTATTAATAACCTTGGTATTTGATAAATAAAAAGTATAGATTTCTTTTTGTTTATCAGGAGTAGCTTTTTTATATTGATTACAAAGTATAATTAGAGCAGTTAGTCGTTCTTCGTGAATTTTTGAATGGAGCAATTCTTTATTTTCATTCAAACTCAAATACATATAGCTTTTTGCAACTAGGCGTTGCTGTGGAACAGTCACACCAATAAAAACATCGCCCTCACCATACTCACCGGGGCCAGTTTAAAAAAAACGCTGACTTAATTTAGCGCGTTTTTTATTAGCAAAACCTAAAAGATCATTGTGCACACTTTTGACACTATTCATCTTGTTTTAATTGCTTTTTCCAGACGCCGTTTACATC
>JACDEK010000077.1 GCA_013816445.1 Candidatus Saccharimonadota bacterium | reverse complement strand
GCTGGAAACTGAGCAGATTGAGATTCTGGTTGCGTTTCAGGCCCGCTAGATAACGGTGTTTGTGATTCAGTTGAATTATTAGAGGGTGTTTGATTTTCCATATTTTGGTTAGTATACCATATTTAAAGAAGGTTTTTTTGATTATTCTTGGCTGGTGGCTCAACACCCAAATGTGTATAAGCCTTTTCTGTCACTACTCTGCCTCGATGTGAGCGCTGTAAAAACCCAATCTGAATTAAGTAGGGTTCATACACATCTTCTATAGTTTGCCGTTCTTCTCCGGTGGCCGCAGCAATTGCAGCTACCCCTACCGGCCCACCACCATATTGATCAACGATAGTTTGAATTATTTTTCTATCTGCCCTCTCTAGACCATACTCATCAATATCTAAAAGTTCGAGGGTATTATACAGAATATCTTTATCTACTGTTCCATCACCATGTACTTGGGCATAATCTCGCACACGTTTTATCAGTCGATTAGCAATACGAGGTGTTAAGCGAGTTCTATATGACATTTGTTTTAGAGAATCACTATCAATAGAGATATCCAAAATCTTGGCAGATCGAGCAATAATTTTTTCAATTTGTTCTGGGGTGTAGTATTCAAGTCTATGTACTAAGCCAAATCTATCGCGCATTGGTCCAGACAGAGCACCAAAACGAGTGGTAGCACCAACTAATGTAAACTTGGGCAAATCAAGCCGAAGGCTTTGTGCTGACGGACCCTTACCTAACATAATGTCAATCACGTAATCTTCCATTGCTGGGTATAAAATCTCTTCAACAGTTCTAGGCAAACGGTGAATTTCATCAATAAATAAAATGTCGCCTTCTTCGAGATTAGTAAGTAAAGAGGCAAGATCAGCAGCTCTTTCTATGGCTGGTCCGCTCGTTATTTTAATAGGTTGCTTCATCTCATTAGCGATTACATGCGCCAAAGTCGTCTTGCCAAGCCCGGGTGGCCCATATAATAAAACATGATCAATTGGTTCACTACGTTGTGTTGCAGCAGTAATGGCTAGCTGAAGAGCTTTTTTGATTTGATCTTGGCCAATGTAGTCTCTGAAGTTTCCGGGTCTTAGGCTGTCTTCAAAAACCAACTCTTCTGATGTATCAACAGAATCATCTGACTGAATGACTGGCTCTAAATCTTGATTGTTGCGTTCTATCATTTTACCCCCTTCAAAGCGAGCTTTACGCGTTGCTGAGTACTAAGTGTTTTATCAATGTCTTTTAGAGCTATCTCGGCATCTTTCGGTTTATAGCCAAGACTAATGAGTGCTTGGTAGGCTGGATCTTGAGAATCTGTTTTGAGCTCTTCGTCATCAGTCATAACAAGCTTACCTTTTAGGTCTAAAATAATGCGTTGGGCAGTTTTTTTGCCAATACCACTAACAGCCGAGAAAAAGCTTATGTTATCTTGCATTATAGCCGAGGCTATTTCATCTACCTTATGAGTAGACAGTATGGCCATTCCTGCCTTCGGGCCAACACCGCTAACA
Organism: Candidatus Saccharimonadota bacterium; assembly: GCA_013816445.1. Classification (GTDB taxonomy): domain Bacteria; phylum Patescibacteriota; class Saccharimonadia; order CAILAD01; family BJGX01; genus CAILAD01. Next base: position 2,304 of record JACDEK010000077.1, on the reverse strand, counting down.
GATGTAAGCTGATAATACATAGAGCGAGCTTCGAGTTCTAAAAACCCATATAGCGTATATTCATCTTCTTTTATATTCTCAGCAATATAGAATGTCAGCTTTTCACCAACAACAATCAAGTCTTTCTCGGCAATAGTTACAAATACTTCATAGCCAATACCGCCAACTCCTACTATCAGTGAGTGTGGCAAAAACTCTTCAACTGTTCCGGTTATTTTCGCAATCATATCTGTATTATAGCAAAAAACTACTACTTTTTATGTAGTCGTGTCTGTGCGCTTGCACAAATTGCAATTGCCAGGGCATCGGCAGCATCATCGGGCTTTGGTAATGTTTTGAGCTTCAAGATTTTTTGCACCATTTGCTGTACTTGTTTTTTAGTAGCTTGGCCATAGCCAGTCACAGACTGCTTTACTTGCAAGGGAGTGAATTCGAGAAGCTTTAAGTCGGCTCTTTGGGCCGCTAAAAGTATTACGCCACGAGCCTGCCCGACTGCAATGGCTGTAGTCACATTGCGGGCGAAAAATAATTGCTCTACCGCTACTACATCTGGCTGATACTTTGCAATAAGTTCTTCTAGATCTTGGAATAAAATATGTAGTCTATTCGACATTTCAAGCTCTTTGGGTGTAGAGATAACCCCATAATCCAAAGTGGTTATTGTAGATCTTACTTTATTAATCACACCAAAACCAGTTGTAGCCGTACCAGGGTCAACACCGAGAATTACCACGAAACTACTCGAGCTGATTCATTACACTATCTGGGATATCATAATTAGCAGTCACTGAAATAACATCATCAAGATCATCGAGTGCATCAATAAGTCTTATCAGGGTTTGAGCTTTCTTAAGATCATCAACCATAATAGTTTGACTAGCTATCATTTCAACATCTGCTGATTCGGCCATATCACCAAGTGCATCTTTAATGGCTTCTAGATTAGTTGGTTTAGTATATATTATAACTTGCTCGCCAGTGTCATCAATGTCATCAGCACCAGCATCAATTGCTGCTAGCTCGGCTTCTTCTTTGTCAGCACCGGCTTTGCAAACTATTACGCCCTTTTGCTCAAATAAATACCCAACAGAGCCAGTCGCACCTAGGTTTCCACCAAACTTCGTAAAAGTAGACTTTACATCAGCACTAGTACGATTTCTATTGTCTGTTAGTGAACGAGCCATAACAGCCACACCAGCAGGGCCATAGCCTTCATATGTCAGCTCTTCTAGTGCAGAACCTTCTCCAGTACCACTTCCCTTAGCGATTGCTCTTTCAATATTGACTGCTGGTACGTTACTAGCTTTGGCCTTTTGTACCGCAAGACGCAGCTTGAAATTCATATCTGGGTCAGCTCCCTCTCGAGCTGCTAGGGTAATTTCGCTAGCCATCTTGGTGAATATTTTTCCACGCTTAGCATCGGTAGCGCCTTTTTTATGTTTTATTGATGCCCATTTACTATGACCACTCATAATGAATTTTCCTTGCTTAGTGTTTGTAGCTGATGAGTAGCATGCATACCAGCCTCTATCTCTATAGTATCATTATTTTCTGGTTCTGATAAAGCCTTGTTTTCAGCTCGAATAGCCAACATACTAACAATAACTGCTAGGTAGTATATAGAAATAGTCTGAAGCGGTATATTTTTCAATTGCACATTCGAAAATTTCCAGCTAGCAAGATACTTAAATAAATCAAACTGTAGTAGTATTATCCAGCTAATTGGCCTACCAATAATCATATATGCACTGTTAGGAATAATAATGCCAGCCACCGAAGCTACAAAACCAAGCAGCATTAAAAATGGAATAAATGGCATAATAAGTAGATTACTCAAAGGTGCTACAAGACTAATTTGGCCAAATGTATAAGCAACTAGCCCAGCTGTCGCAAGCTGAGCTGCAAGAGTCACAGATAAAATATCATTTAGTATCACTGGCTTAGCCGGTAAAACACGGCTAATTTTAGGTGCAAGTAAAGTTATCCCAAATAATGAAAGAAATGATAATTGCCAGCCTATATCACTGAGTAAACTGGCTGGCTGTAACCCAACCATACCTACCGCAACAATCGCCATACAGACAACTAAATTAAGACGCTTGCCATAATAATTAGCAAGTAAAAATAATGCGCTCATTATGCCAGCGCGCATAATTGATGCACTAGCGCCGGCAATTATCACAAAGCCCAGGATTATCCATAAAGAACCAGCCAGCCCACCCCATCGCCAATTTTTAGTAAATCGGCGTTGTAAAAAACCAACTAGAATCGTTAGATTATACCCAGAGACTGCAACAATATGTG
>JACDEK010000076.1 GCA_013816445.1 Candidatus Saccharimonadota bacterium | reverse complement strand
CTTAAACGACAGTTTAAACTGGTATAAAAAAATTATACGTGAATAATTGCAGGCCCGCCGACGCCGCTAGACCTTATGAATAACCCTTTCCTACAAAATAATAGGTGGGTGCCCGCAGCATCTTGAAATTAATCAAGAGCAATCTAGAGCTCCCGGAGTTATGCTTAATCAGAAAAAGTTATAAAGGTAATAACACGAGCGCAGCAGACGTAGTCTTATTGTAGCATAATTGGATGGCCCAAAATAAGACCTGCCAAACCTGTAACCGCCGAAAGAATAAACGGCGATAGAAATCGATACGCAATAAACAAGAAGGCAAATATCACAATTATGCCGTAACGCTCAATTTGATCCATAATATCTTGCACAGATGGCGGTACAGCAGCATACAATACCCTTGAGCCATCAAGTGGTGGTATAGGAATCATATTAAATACAAAGAAAGCCAGATTAATCAGTACAAATTGTAATAAAATCTGTGCCGAAAGACCCGATAACGGGATAAATCGCAAATACGTACCGACAACAATTGCCATAAATAAGTTACTAAATGGCCCAGCCACTGCAACCAATGCTGCCCCCCACTTACCATAACGCACTGCGTACGGATTAAATGGTACAGGTTTAGCTGCTCCAAATACCACGGGTGAGCCAATTAGAATTAAGGCGACAGGCAAAAGAAGTGTTGAAAAAGGATCAATATGAGCTAAAGGGTTCAGGGTTAGACGCCCCTCATGCTTGGCGGTCACATCGCCAAGCATATGCCCTGCCCAAGCATGGCAAAACTCATGCACTGTTAGCGCAATAATAACGATCCCTAAATATACGACAATTGCTACAACATTTAAGCCCATAACTCTTCTTATACTAGCAGATTTTTGTCTACCAGTCAGTATTGCATACCACCGACTGGTATGGTAAGATGATAAAGTTAATTTTTAGCTTATGTCATACAAATGCGATATCACCGGTAAAGGAAAGCAGTTTGGTAATAATCGTTCACATTCATTGCGAGCGACCAAGAAAGCCTGGAAACCAAACCTGCAAACAAAAACACTGATCATAGATGGTCAGAAGGTTCGCTTAAAGCTAGCTGCATCTACTATTCGTACCCTCAAGAAGTATCAAAACGAAATAGATGCCAAAGAACTCGCTGCAGTTGCAGCCAAAGAAACAAAAAAAGAGGCGTAAGTAGCCTCTTTTTTATACCTGTACTCTTTTGATTACTTATTACACAATCAGATAACTGACTAATCTCTATGACAAAACAACAAGTCGTTGCTGTTCATTCTCAACTAATTCTTTTTTGGTCAGTTTACATTTCGTAACAACTTCTTGCTCTACACCAAATTCATCGGATAAGAACTTCAATTGCTCGGGTGAATAATGATGAGGAATAACAACCTTCGGCTCAATTTGATTAATAATCTTAGTGGTTATTTCAACCTTTTCTCCTACTAACGGAGCTATTAAAATGTCTACTGAAGCAAAACCTTCAACCTGAGCATCAGATAATACATCTTTCACACCATCAATATATGCAATACGAATATCTTCTGTTAAAATACTAAATCCTGTATTGCCGTCACCAAGGTCGATAGCATCAATCATGCAATTTTTAACCTCATATTCACCTGGTGAATCAAATAGTATTGCGTCTGATTTTTTTAGCTTTTCTGTAACCTGACTCATTAGCACTACATCGGCCTTGTCGTATTGAGCATTTAAAGCGACTTCGATTGATTTAGAACTCAAAGAGAATCCATTTTCGTCTATTTTTGTAATTTCCATACGTTTATTATACCAAGAATTTTCTACTTATTTCTCAATTTTATCATAGTAATATTTATACAAACTACCAATAATAACTGAGCCGGCTGCAGTCACTGGTACTGCAATCAACACACCAACAAACCCAAGCAATGTACCACCAATCAGAGCAGCTAGTAAAATAAGCATTGGGTGTACCCCGACTGCCCTCTTCATAACCTGGGGAACAATTATATTACCTTCAATTTGCTGAAGAATTAAGAAAAATATTGCAACAATTAAACCCTTAAAAGGTGATCCTGTTAGAATCGCCACAAGAACAGCCGGAATAGCACCCAGGTATGCCCCAACCATCGGAACAGCCTCCATAAGAGCCGCAAACAAAGCCAGCGTAAGAGCGTAATCAATTCCGAGAACAAGCAAACCAATATATGAGGCTACAAAGATAATTAGGCATAATACAGCCTGCCCTCTCAACCAATTCCCTAGCTTGTTTGAAACATCATGCAAAAGCTTCACAAACTGTTCACGCCAAACAACCTTTGGTAACATACCTGAAAGAATAACAGCAAACTTACGTCCACTGGCTAGCATATATATTAGAAATATAAAGAAGGTTAAAAAGCTAAACAGGCCACCGGCAACACCAACAGAAATAGTCGCGGCATTTGAACTGATTTTTTCTGAATTATGATCTAGCCATTTGGTACTCTCTTGATATGCTGCTCGAGTATAAGACTGGTGAGATGAAAATTCTTTAATCTGCTGCTGATAGGTTGGCCAATTAGTTGATAAAGTCTTAGCCTGTGAGATTGTACTAGGAATAATCAATGCAATAATGAGTAGAAAAAAAGCCACAATACTTAAAACAACCATTGCAACTGCATAGCCTCTTCTTATATGTAACCTTCTTTCAATACTGGAGACAATCGGATTAAGAGCAATAGCAAAAATTCCAGCGACCGCTAATGAAATAATAATGCCAGAAATCTGAAAGATCACCCATACAAAGGCAATTGTGAGTAATAAATAGATAAACGTTAGTGGTGAAACTACAACAACGTGTCGTTTGGTGTCTTTCATTTCTGCACGCTCTCTTCAGATGCAACACTCACATGGGTTGTTAGTTCAGGTATTACATTCTTAATTAACTCAACACCAACAGTCTGATTTACTGGAGTATTAAAAATACCAAGATTATCATATAAAACAACTTTTTTAGCATCTAGAATATCGGTTAGAAACCGATCACTAAGATTGCGTCTATAATCAAAATCCTCAAGACGCATAGCCGTGTAATTAAGCTCTCTAGTCATCTCTTTTTCCATTTCACCAATAATATGTGCCAGCTTAGCACTATTCATATCTCCTACAATAAATATATCAATCTGTTGATTACTACCACGTACAAAGGCCCCTGTCAGAAATAGCATTCTGACGTTACCGGCTTTTTGAATGCGTTTAATTATCTGATCATCTTCTTTGGTTTGCTTAATTGCTTTCGACTTTGCTGGTATCTTTGAGAATATAGACTGAAGCTCGGTATGAAACTTATATTTTTGATTTACTTCATAATATAACCGATTACCCTGCTGTACAGAACTAACGATTCCGATATTAAGTAGATTCTGAAGTTCACGACGAACGGAATTAATCTGCTCGTCAATTTTGCGAGTTATTTCGCGTACATAAAAAGGTCTCTCGGGATTGTTATAAAACAAACTAAGTAATTTGACGCGTGTTTTTGATCCAAACAATTGTTCAAACATAAATTCTCCCTCATGAGTTAGTTTTTATTGTTCAGTATTTGAACACTAACATTTCTAACCTGATTATACACCAAACTGAACACATAATCCAACCCAATTATACTTTTGAAAAAAAATCTCTATCGTTCTTTTGCAGTTTTTGTAGTTTCATTTTCCAGCCAATCATCGAGAGGTTTAAGCGTGTAATCTGGATCTTGAAGCTGTATTGCTTTTTCTATAAGATGGTCAGCAACTATAGGGTTCTTAGGCAAGAATGACCCATGAAGATAGGTGC
>JACDEK010000075.1 GCA_013816445.1 Candidatus Saccharimonadota bacterium | reverse complement strand
TAGTTATGGCGTACCAGGAGTTAAATATAACAATAAGTTGCTTATTAGTTTTGCCGCTTTCAAGCATCACTATAGTCTTTTTCCAGGATCAGTACCAATTACAGTACTTAAAGATAAGCTGAAAGACTATGAAACTTCGAAAGGTACACTTAGGTATACTCAGGATCATCTTGTGCCTGCGGAGTTGATTGAGAGCTTGATAGAAGAAGGTAAGAAGCTTATTGATAACAAGCAAAAGTCAGCAGAACAATAATTACTAGTAACTAAAGGAGTAAGCAAATGTTAAATCTTAATTCAATAATGCTAAGTAGCGAAAAACCAAAAGAACTGGCCGAATTTTATTCTAAAGTATTAGATAAAAAACCGGATATGGAAGAAAATAACTTTATAGGTTTTATGGCCGAAAGTTGCTTCTTATCTATTGGCGGACACGACAAGGTAAAAGGCAAAAATCCAGCACCCGAGTGGATAATGATGTTTTTTGAAACCAAGGATGTTAACGGTGAATTTGAACGTATTAAGGGTTTAGGCGCCAAAGTAATTGCTGAACCGTATCATCCTGGCACAGATAATAATGATTTTTGGCTGGCAACCCTAGCCGACCCAGACGGTAACTACTTTCAGCTTGCTAGCCCTTGGAATCAAGAGTAAGTAATGGCAATTGCACCTAAGTGCGATCGTTGCGGCAAAGAGCTAACTGAGTTTGGCGCGATTCTACTGAGTCCCCCCAATAACCAGAGTGAAGTACATAAGTTTCACTTATGTGTACATTGTTATAAAGAAATTATCACTGAGTTTCCAAGCTAATGATAACTAAAGCAATTATTCCAGCAGCTGGGCTTGGTACGCGTTTTCTACCTCAGACCAAGGCAATGCCCAAAGAAATGTTGCCCATTATTGATAAGCCACTTATACAATTGGTTATTGAAGAACTAGTGGGTGTTGGGGTGACAGACATAATTATTGTAACCGGTACTGGTAAAAGAGCTATTGAAGATCACTTTGATAGGGCAATAGACTTAGAGCAAGAGCTTATAAAAAATGGCAAATTAGAAGAAGCACAATCAATCAAAAAAATTGCTGAGATGGCTAACTTTGTATATGTACGCCAAAAAGGTGAACCAAAAGGCAATGCTAGGCCAGTACTAAATGCAATGCACTTGATTGGTGATGAGCCATTTTATGTATTTTTTCCAGATGATTTTTTTATCTGCCCCGGCAAATCTCGAGCTCAACAATTACTAGATACATATGAAAAATATCATAAACCAACTATGTCGCTTATTGAAATAGATAAGCAAGATGCTTATAAGTATGGAGTAGTAAAGACAGGTAAAAAAACTGATGATAGCAGTTTTGAGATTGAATCGATTGTAGAAAAACCAACTGCCAAAGAAGCGCCTTCAAATTTTGCCTCAGTCGGAGGGTATATACTAACCCCAAAAATCATGCCATTTATTGAAAATCTTATGCCAGCTAAAAATGGAGAGATTATCTTAGCTAACGCAATAGAGCAGTGTGTACAGCAAGAAACAGTCATGGGCACTTTGATTAATGGCAACTATCACGATGGAGGTGATAAGCTTAGTTACATCAAGGCTGTGATTGGTGCTGCCCTACAACATGAAGAATTTCATGATGACCTAACCAAATATCTTAAGCAAATATTAAAAGTATAGATATAGCCTATTCATAAGATAATGCTTACTCATAATAGGTAAGGTTTGCTATAATACTACTTATGCAAGCAATTAAGGTTGTGGGGCTTTCAAAGAATTATGAAAAATTTGTTGCTGTAGATAACATTACTTTTAATGTTGAACAAGGTGACTTTTTTGGTTTTATTGGTCCTAATGGTGCCGGTAAGACAACCACCATCAAATCTATGCTTGGTTTATTACAACCCAACCAGGGAAAAGTACAGCTACTTGGTGAAGATATTACAAAGAACACATTCCAGCAAGATCTTGGATATATACCAGGTGAGGCAAATCTATATGATAATCTTAAGGTGGGTGAGCAAATTAGATACTTTGCACACTACTATAAGTCTATTGATCAAGGTTACCTTAAGCAATTAAAGCAAACCTTTGAAATCAATGAGAATAAAAAAATTGGTGAGCTCTCACTTGGTAATAAAAAGAAAGTTGCCATTATCTGTTCTCTAATGAATAAGCCAAAACTATTAGTGTTTGATGAGGTATCGAATAGTCTTGACCCACTTATGCAGAAAGCATTGTTTGATGAATTGATTCGACTCAACAAAAAAGGAGTAACTATTTTTTACTCTAGCCATAATCTTGAAGAAGTACAGACGTACTGCAAGAATGTGGCTATTATACGTTCAGGTAAAATTATTAAAATCGATAGTGTTGAAAAGATTGTTGCGAGTGTTGGTGTACAAGTCACCATTAAAACAAAAGACATGCTTGATGAATTATTTTTGGCACAACACAAAGTACAACCCACTGTATTAGCGAGTGGTGCGATTACCTTTGTGTATAAAGGTAATATAAATGCTTTGATACATTCTATCGCTAAGCATCATCTTAGTTCGATACGTATAGCTGATGTTAAGCTTGAAAATATTTTTGAAGAATACTACCGTGGAGATGAACAGTGAGAAACGTTTGGAATTTATATAAGTTTGAATTAAGACAGAACACACCCTCTTTTCTTGTATGGTTCACGACAATAACCATAGTACTAGTTGCGTTTATGGCGCTTTTTCCAACCTTTTCTTCTAGCCAATACCTTGAATTAATTAATGCTAAAATTAGTATTTTACCTGCCGTGTATGCAAGAGGCTTTGGTATTCAAGCTGGGGCTACTGGAGCGATGTTTCAGCAAATATTTTTCTGGTATGCCTATATGTTTCAGTTTTATATTATTGCAATCATTATTTATGCCATTAACTTAGGTTCTGGTATTGTCGCAAAAGAGCACAGTGAAAAACATATAGACTACCTAGCGACAAAGCCAATTAAAAAAAGTTTAATTATTATCGTTAAATACAAAGTATTAATAACTTATATACTGTTATTTACTGTACTTCTATTTGTAATTAGTATTCCGGTATTAGTCGTTTTTGATAATACTAATAGTCAGTTTGGACCACAGCTAGTACGATTAACAATTAAGGTGTTTTTTGAATACGTTTTCTTCGGAACTTTAGCATTCTCAATCTCTGCCATAAATAAAAAAACTGCTCGATTATCAATAATAGTAATTGGACTGTTCTTTGTTTCTTATTTACTCGGTATTGCTTCAAGTGTGCAAAATCAACTTAATCAGCTGGTCTACCTATCACCATTCTTTATGTTTCAGAGCACAACAGCTGGACAAGGATTTTCGAGCACTGACCTATGGTATATGTTAGTACTTGCGATACTCAGCGTATTGATGTTTGGTCTTGCTGTGTGGAGATATTCTACAAAAGACCTAAGTTTATAAAGGCAAAATGATGACACAAAAAATATCAAAATCTAAAAAGATCAAGCAGAGTTTTTGGCATCATCATAGAGTTTTTTTGGTCTTTCTCATTAGTTTTTTACTAGTAATACTTGGCTTAGTACTAGTGGCTTTGTATGGTCAATATCAAGCCAACCAATATCAGGCTAGTCTCAACCCTTTTTATAATACGTCTAATCTAAGTCTGAACGGGCCAGTAGGCCAAGTAGTGCGAAGCGAACCACTCGGGCAAACTGTACCTGGAGGTACAGCAATGCGCATAATTTACCGTACACAAAAAGCTGATGGTAGCCCAACATTTTCTTCTGGTATAGTATTTACTCCTACTGCCCAAAGTAATGGACCAAGACAAGTTATAGCTTGGGCACATGGTA
>JACDEK010000017.1 GCA_013816445.1 Candidatus Saccharimonadota bacterium | reverse complement strand
CGAGAGTTGCTTTGGCATTTTTACGGAGGGGATCAGCAAACTCAATACTACCTATATACTTTCCCTCTTGCGCAATGTAGATGACTGTAGCCTGACTGGTATGTATTGATTCTGGCAATTCAACCTTATTGGCAAGTAAATAATTCGGCTTACCAATAACAACTAACTTTGTACCAATCATTGCCTTAATACCTCCCCCTGCTTCTTCAAATACATCGGTTGGGGTGAGGAGTTTTATCCGGGCTTTCTTGGCAGCCTGCACCACAACCCCGGCTAATACATGATTGCTCTCTTGTTCAATAGAAGCAGCAATTTCTAAAAGTTTATGGTCTGAAATACCGTTAGCAACAATACGATCAATGGTTGGTTTATTTTGGGTCAGAGTACCGGTCTTATCAAAAGCCATAGCCTTAATAATAGCGAGCTTTTCTAAGCTCCCCCCGTCTTTGACAATAATGCCATCATGGGCGGCACGGCTCATACCAGAAACAATCGCAACCGGTGTTGCTATAAGTAATGGGCACGGTGTGGCTACTACCAAAACCGCAAGTGCTCGCACTGGGTCTCCACTCAAAGCCCAAGCTACTGCTGCTAAACTAAAGGCAATAAGAGTAAAAGGAATACTATAAACATCTGCTAGTCGGACAATAGGTGATTTACTCGAGGCTGCCGAACGAACCAAAGTAATAATCTGTTCATACTGACTAGCGCGACTAGTGCTAGTCGCAACTATTTGTACCGGTGAATCTTGATTGATAGTACCCGACAGCACAGAGTCATTTTTTTGTTTATCTAAAGGTAAGCTTTCGCCGGTTATCGCTGATTCATCAAAGCTACTATCACCCAATACAATAACCCCATCAACCGGAACTGTTTCACCAGGCTTAATAAGTAAAGTGTCTTTGGGCTCAACTCGCGCAACCGCAATATCAATAAATACCTTACCCCGCATAACATGCGCAATCTTTGGAGCTCGCTTCAGTAAGCTGCTCAATTCTTTTTGGGCTCGAGCTTTGGCATACTCCTCAAGGGCAGTGCCGCTGGTAAACATTAGCAGTATCATGCCCGCGGCAGCGTACTCGTGGAGAGCGAGAGAGGCCAGAATAGCCACCACTGCAATAATATCAACACCAAACTTATGGGCAAATATATCACGCACAATAGAGACGATCTCTGGTATTACCCCAACTAAACATAGTCCAATCAGTACATATTCACTTACATTCATTAAACCCGCAAGATAAAGACCCACACTTATCACTAAGCCAACGACAACAACACACAGCCAGCCGTACTTTTTTACAAAATTAAAAAAATCCTTATGCAAAATACTCATGCTATATAGTATACACCGACAAAATACTCCTAACCTATTTATCACCAGATTATCACGGAGAGATACATATAATGATTGACTTTAAGTACACTCTTTGGTATTATCGTAACTCGTGCAATTTGCACAGGATGTCAAAATTGCTGAAAATACCGGGGGATTCTACCAGTGCCATACCGAAAATTTTACCGCTCAGCCCGCAAAAACGGCAAGTACCTAATAAAGACCGCTACAATCGTACACCTCTTCAATCCATTTAGTGAATTAAGTGCCCGCACTGCTGAAGCCAATGCGGAGCATGAGAATATCAAAATGCGCAAACAGCACCACGCGCTGAGTAGGCGATTAGAAAAATTTGAGGCTACTGGTAACCATGACAAGACTTCTGGCTTTGTAGCCGCCTAAATATTCCATCTTTGCCTATACATTAAGTTGTATGGGCATTTTTCTTTTGTGCAGAATGATACATAAAAAGTATTTTTTGCCACAACCTATTACCTAGATTTATTGTTGTCGCAAAGTATTGCACTGCTACGCCACACACCCCAACAACTAATGAAACCAAAGCGGTTTTTAGACCAATACTCTGTAGGCTAAAAAAATGCGCTACTCCAGGAACTATAAAAGTTAACACAACAATACAAGCAATACCCACAAAGCCTATCCAAATTATTCTCTGTTGGTAGCTGTTTTTAACTACTTGCATTGCTGGCGGAATAATACTAATAGTAAATACGCTCATTACAAGAAAAACTAGATAGGTCATCATAGCTGCCTGAGCAGACTTAGTACCGTAATAGCTACTACTGACTAGATAGGTCATAAAGCTGAAAGTAGCAATCAGAAGCGCATTCACGATTGAAAAAGGTAGGGTTCGACTCAAAAAACTAGTTTCTGTAATACTACGAACCCTGTGACGCGGCCAAATACTCCATATAAGTAGTGGAAACCCAATAATAAATAGATTTAATAGAGTAATATTACGTGGTGAAAATGGATAGTCAATATTTACCACTAGTGTGCCAACTAGTAATAATACTCCTGCCCATACTCTACTAAAAAATAGACAGGCCACCATTTCAAGAGTTGTAATAATACTATCAGAAAGCTCAACCCCACTCGGCAATGCAGAGAATGAATCATTCAATAAAACTGCATCAGCTATTTGTCTGGTGGCTGGCGCACCAGAAAACATGGCAATGCCAACATCGGCTTTCTTAATGGCAAGTGCATCGTTAGCACCGTCACCAATCATAGCAACCAAAGTATTACTTACTTGAGCTGCAGCGACAATGCGTTGTTTCTGGCTCGGTAAAATACGAGCGAATAGTGGCTTGCTACGCAGTAAAGATACCAACTCATGATCGCTCATTGCCTCTACTTGGGTTCCAGAATACACTTTATTACTAGATAAAATTCCAGCTTGTTGAGCAATAGCGCGTACAGTATGAGGGTTGTCTCCAGAAATAACTACCACTTGTACCTTACGTTTTTGTAAGAAATTAATAGTGTCTTTTGTGCCAACCTTGAGAGGATTAGATAATACTATAAGACCAACAACGCGCATACCCTTCATAGACTGAGTATCGTCTAGTTTACCTCCTGAAGCTTGCCCAACAAACAAGACCCTCTTAGCTGATCGCGAGAGTTCTTTTACAGTACTTTCTACCCATTGTTTTTCTTTTGCTGGTAGTAAGCTTGTAAAGTAATCACTGGCTCCCACAACAACCACCGAAGAGTCTTTTTTTAGTTGTAAAGCAGAATATTTACGCGCTGAAGAGAAAGGCAAAAACTCACTCACTGCCTTTGGTTTGATCTTTTTTACACTGTCTTTTAAGGCCTGTACAGTGGCAGTATGTGCTGACTCACTCGTAACATACGTGGCTATTAACTCACGTAGATACGTCTGATTATTTACCGTGGTACCGGCACTATACTCAAGAAGTTCCTCAAAAACCGGCTCGTTTTCTGTCAAAGTACCCGTCTTATCAACACAAACTATTCCGACTCTTCCCAGGTTTTCTATAGCATTGATTTGCTGTAATAAGACTTCTTTACGAGCTAATTTAACCGCACCATATACAAAAAACGCCGTGCTTGCTAGCAGTAAACCTTCTGCAATAATTGTAGAGGCCACGGCTGATATTTGTACAACCCCATTCACCAAACTTTCTTCAGAAAAAAAGGTACGCAATAAAATAACCATCGCGATAATCGCTAAAACACCGGCCATTATTTGAATAAACCGCAAAATACTTTTCTGTATAGGAGACAATCTGCGATTATAATGCTTGAGATCTTGAGTCATAGTAGCCAAATAACTTTCAGAGGCAATCTTTTGTGATTCTACAACAACAGCACCAGCGACAATGATACTTCCTGCCAAAACCTTGTCGCCGATAGATTTATTAATATTATCTGATTCACCACTCAGCAAGGCTTCATTGAATTCACAACCCTCTGACTCTCTCACTACACTATCAACAGGAACTTGATCACCAAGACTTAAAGAAATTTTATCACCTACTTGAATCTGCTCACTATAGACGTGCAGTTTTTGAGAGGCGCGCATAATGTCGTACACTTGGGCTGTTGAGGCTTGAAGTTTTTCTAGTGCAATACGCGAACGCAACTCTTGCACAATACCAAGAATTATATTTATTAGAATAACTGTACCTAAAAATACACCGTCTCGAGTATTGCCAAGAACTATCAAAATAATTGATAGACCTCCAATTATTATCGCTACAAGAGAGAAAACATTGCGGAGAATAATTGGCCCAAAATCTTTAATGACACTAATAAAAACAGATTTTTTCATATGTCTATTATCCTCTCTACGAGTAAGTAGTGTTGTACTCGCTCAAAACCAAACCTTGTTTTTCTGTATTATAATCATATACAGTAATGCCACAGTTTTTTGGTTCTGTACCAGGTGGCCAAGTAATAGCTCGTTCATAATCCCAGTGCTCTAGTAAGAATCGAAAGGCTCGAATTGTTCCTCCGTGTGTGACAATCAGTACTTTTTGATCTGCTCTATCAGCAAATATCATACCTAAAAACTGATAGACTCTTTCGGTCATTTTAGCGATACTTTCACCGCCCGGTGGATGAGCCAGAAAACCCCCATAGGTGTCCCAGTATTCTTGAAGCCACGGAAAAGCTGCCGTAGCTTCTTCTTCAGTCATATCATAGGTAAACCCCGGGTCTCTTTCACGAATAAAAGCATTGTGTCGTATTTTCATTTCAGCCTGCTCTTGCTCAGAATACGCAGTCAAAATATTCTCAAGAGTATCTTTTGTGCGTTTGTATCCAGAGTGATAAATATAATCAAAGGTTCCAAAACGCTCACGCAAATATTCACCTGTTTCTCTGGCATTTTCTTCACCCGTAACCGTTAGAGGAATCTTATAATCAGGAATACCTTTGATATGTCTGCGGGCGTATTCATCGGCAAAATAAGTGGTGTCTTTTTTGGCTACATTACGGGCACTCTCGGCATGGCGCACCAGAATAAGTTGTTTGGGTCTGTTCATATATATAAGTATAACAAAAAAAAGCCCCAGATACATTTTTGTATCTGGGCTAAGTATTAATCTTCAATTTCAAAGACTAACTGGTTTTGTAAGCGTCTAAACAGCTCACTGCGGTGTTGTAGCTCGGTTATGGTGCCGTAATCAACCATGCGGCCACTATCAAGCAAAATAACCATATCGGCATTTTCGATAGTAGAAAAACGATGGGCAATCACAAACCGCGTACACTCGTTTTTGCGTTCATCAATACTCTGCTTGACGCGTGACTGAGAAACTTCATCTAGCGAGCTAGTCGCTTCATCAAGAATCAATAGCTTTGGGTCTTTAATGAGTGCCCGTGCAATAGCAATGCGTTGCTTCTGCCCACCACTTAGACGAATACCGTCTTCGCCGACAGGCGTATTGTAGCCCTGATCAAACTTCATAATGAAATCGTGAGCAAAGGCTTTACGTGCCGCCGTTTCAATTTCTTCATCACTGGCATCGAGTTTTCCAAAGCAAATATTACTGCGGATTGTACCATCAAAAAGCATTGGAGCTTGAGGAACTGGGCCCACAAAGTCTCGCAAATACTCTTCGCGATTAATATCACGCAGATCTACTCCGCCAATACGAATTGATCCTTCTGTGGGGTCATAATCACGCATCAGTAAGCTCACTAGAGTAGATTTTCCACTACCCGATTCACCCACTAGCGCAATCATCTGATTTGCATCGGCCTTACAGGTAATGTCTTTGACAGCATGCTCGTCACTACCATTGTAGGCAAAACTCACATGATCAAATTCAATTGAACTCTCCAGAGTATGTACAGAAACAGTCGTCGGCGCATTTACTATTTGCGTCTTCGTATTAAGCATAGTCACAATCTCATTCAGGGCCTCTATACCTTCTTGTGACTCACGTTGAAAATTACTAATGCGATACATATCGGCGTGCATTTTTGCAAACCAGGCGGTCAGCAAAACAGCTGTTCCGACAGAAATAGTCTTTGACTGAAGCTGCCAGATGATATATCCAAGCAACATCAGACCGGCGACATTCATAATAGAATTTTGCACTATCCAGTGCCACATTCGAATCTTACGACGCGGTTTTTCACCCAGCGTAAAAGTATCAATGGTCGCACGATAGCGCTCAGATTCTCTCCGTACCAAACCAAAGTCTCGAATCGTCTTATAGCCCTTAATTTGCTCAGAGCCAAGACTGCGAAATACCTTATCTTGATCATGAGCTTGCTTACGCCAGTATGAGAATTTCTTCTCATACTTATTGGCGACCCACACATATATAGCAACAGTACCAAGGGCCAAAGCCGAATACTGCCAGCCAATGAAGAGCAGGCCGAGGCTAATCAATACCACTTGTAACAGTGTAGGCACGATATCAAAGACCAAAATATCAATCAGGTTATCTACCTTCTTCATATTTGACGTTAATACCGAATCTTTTTCACCAGTGGAGTGCTCTGAGTGCCAGTCAATATCCATATTCATCTGGTGTTCATGACTGTAACCCAAAACGTAACCGTAATTCAAATACGTCGCTTGTGATCTATGCAGATCCATCCATTGATGGATGCCGGCGTGAAAACTATTTAAGCCAAAGGCAACCAACGCAATCGTTACCAGCAAACTCGTGGCGGTATTATTCATAAAGCCATCAAGTAACATTTTTAGTGGATACACACCCGCTACCGAGCACAGTTCTGAAACTGTAATCAGAATAAGGGTATATATCGCAAAACGTTTGACGCGATGAAATTTTTGCGCTGCCTCTGGTTCTGACATCAGCAAGCGATACAAACTCTGTAAGTTTGTGAAAAGCACTTGTGTCTCCTCTATTAAGTTGTGAAGGTAGAATGGTTTCGCTTTAATCAAAAAGCGAGAATGGTACTTTTTTGGGCGAGTTTTCGCCAATCAAAAAAGCTCGAGGACTCCCGTCGCCTCGAGCTTTTTTCAAAAATAATTGCGATTTATCTTAGATTTCTCGAGACATACGTAGAGCGTACTGGTACGGCTGTAAACAGTCGCACTTGCAGTAGGGATATTAATTTGGTTGCTATATATGTCATAGTGCTACCTATAATAGCATACGGTTATGCTATGTCAAGTGCTTATGCTAAAATTTTTTTGCTTTTCTTATAAGACCAGATGTAAGCTCAGATAAATTCAGACAGAAAGGTTCAAGTATTTACTTATGTAGCGAAAACTTCGCAAAGTTCGGGCAGTCAGCTCATATGTCTGACTCGCGCCGTTATTAGTGTAAAATTGTTTGAACCTTTGTGTCTAAACTAGTAGCTTAGTCACTTAAAAGATTGTAATCGATATGTTGCTGGCCTCTTGAAGTCGTTGAGCTCAGGCTTCAAAAGAAATATTGCATAGTTTTAATACTAGCATACTTTTATGTAAAAGTCAATAGATTTAGCGGTTTTTGTTATTTTTACAGATAGAAATAGTCCCAGTTCTGACTAATCAGAACTGGGACTGTATTACATTGCAAGTTCAGCTTCGAGCGTACAAACTTCTTCAATGATCATCTCACAAAGACTACTAATGCTATTTTGGTACTCTTTGGGTGTTAGCTCGGCTGCAAGCTTGAACAGCGGAGTAAACATTTCGCGCGTTTCTTGCAGTTTACGCCCTTGCTTCTCGACCGGCACATCACGCATTGTGCGTAGGTTGTGCAAGCGATCAGCTAGCTTACAGGCTACTGCCCGCCAGCTGCCAACAGTGTAAAACCTTTGGTAGTAATCTGCAGGCGTCATCTGGTCTTTGTCGTGCGTCATGTATTTGACGTCCATACAAACACGCTTGCCAAAGTTGAGTTGATTACGATGTTCGGTCATAATCCAGGTGTCTTCAACAACGTCATGTAAAAGAGCGGTACAAATCAGCTCCCAGTCATATATATTTAGCTCATCAGCTAGAATCCAGGCAACTGCCCGGGGGTGCTCAAAGTACCGAACGCCGTTACCTCGAGTTTGACGAAGATGACCATGCCCATATTTGCTAATGGCATAGGCAAACATGATGTTTTCAATATCATCGTCTGAGAAGAACGGCTGCAAGCCAGCCACAAAGGTAAGGCCACGCAGCTGTGGATAACCACTAATGATAGGCACAGAAACACTCATGAGTGACTCCAATCACTATTGTTTATAAGAAGGTACAGTACCGGTATTGTAATACTTTTAAAGTACTTTGTCAATATTTAGTAGTAATTAGCGAGATACTGCTTTTTAAAATCAAAAAAACTATCATCAAGTAGTGACTTACGAATTTGATCAACTAAGTCTGTTACAAAGTGCAGATTATGTATAGATAGCAACGTAGCCGAGAGCATCTCGCCGGCTTTGATTAAATGATTCAAATAAGCAGTAGAAAAGTTCTGGCAGGTATAACAACTGCACTGAGAGTCAATTGGCTTGAGGCTGGTGGCATATTTGGCATTCGTTAAGCTCACACGCCCCTTTGCAGTATAGACTGTACCATTGCGCGCAATGCGCGTTGGGCTTACGCAATCAAAAGTATCAATACCAGCTTCAATACCCTTAAAAAGATCAATCACTTCACCCATTCCAAGTAAATGTCGGGGTTTGGCTTCAGGCAATTTAGCAGTCACCCACCCCACGGCGGTAGCAATATCATCTTTAGTAAAGCTCCCGCCTATACCAAAACCATCAAAATCCATTTCGGCAAGAGTTGTGGCCGAAAGCTCACGCAAATCTTGAAACTGCCCGCCCTGCACCACACCATATAAAGCTTGGTAGTTGGCTTGGGTCGCATTGAGCTTTTGATGCTCGTGCAGGCTTCGTGCTGCCCATGCGTGTGTACGATTCAATGCAATCTCTTGATAAGCTCGAGGCGCATGCGGGCTAGTACACTCATCGAAGGCAAAAATAATATCAGCGCCCAGAGCATGCTGTATTTGCATTGATTTTTCAGGATTAAGCTCGTGCTTACTGCCATCAATATGTGACCAAAATGTTACACCCTCGTCAGTGATTTTGGCTTTCTTAGCCTGGCTAATCCGCTCATTGACTGAGCTCTTGCTGTCTTCTCCACCCGCTACCTTACTAATACCTTTACCAAAAGCTTCGCCGAGTGAAAATACCTGAAACCCACCAGAATCTGTAAACATTGGCCCTGGCCAGTGCATAAAAGTATGCAAACCACCGGCTTTTTGTATAATGTCTTCGCCCGGCCGTAAGTATAGATGATAGGTATTTGCCAAAACAGCCTGGGCACCAAGCTGTTGTACTTGCTCGGGTGTTACTGCCTTTACTGTCGCAGCCGTGCCAACTGTAATAAATGCAGGGGTTTGCATATCACCATGAGGGGTTGAAATAACTCCAGCACGAGCCATACTATTCTTACTCAGTTTTTTTTGAATTGAAAACTGAAAATGATTACTTGGTTGATTCATAAGCTGGTATTATGCGTTACAAACAAGAAATAATCAATCAGTTATCAATCAGTCAACGACTAGAAATTTTGATTATATATAATAAATTAGCTACTATATAACTAATATGAACAGAATTACAATGCCAAACGTTAGTCACATAACGCGTACAGGCCTTGCAGAAAACCTAGCTCTTAGTTTCGCGTTTCCGATAGGCCTGGTGTTTGCCGTCATTTGGGGTTTGATATTTCATAGTTTGCAGTCTAACAGTATTACACTATCAGGCTGGCCTTCAATTGGATTGGGTGTACTGATTGATGCCGGTGTAATAGTTTTTATCGGTTTTATTTTGGGCTACTTGCGCGGTCAAAAAGCCCTTCAGCCCCATGAGCAGCTCAAACTCAGTAAGCCAAAGTTTATTTTTGATTGCCTAGCCTTAACTTCTGCTTATACAATCATTGCTGTAGCTCTCACGGCTGTCATACTCACTGGCATCAATGTGGCTTTTAAAGATGTGAGAATGACAGATTTTTCGGCCGCTCTGGTTGTTGGCATATTTGCCACTTTTACAACGTATAGTATTATCTCTACTTCGGTTCGCTTGCAAAGCAAAGACATTGTGCATGCCCTAACATTATTTATTACTGGTGGCGTATTTATAAGTATGGCAACTGCCAAGAACCCACTATGGTGGCAAATCAACTTCTCTAGCCTGGGTACATCAGGAACCATCTCAGCTTACAGCTTCAACATTACTTTGGTGTTATCAGGCTTACTTTTACTGTGTTTGACCGACTACCTACTGAGTGATTTACAACAAGTTGTGAAGGGTAACACAGCCACTATTACTAAGCGAACAAATACTATTAAACTACTATTTGTAGGTATTAGTGCATCTCTTGCTGGCGTCGGGCTGTTTCCGTGGGACATTCACCCACTTCTCCACACCTCATCGGCCTATCTACTGGTAGTAGTATTCTCAATACTCATAATTGGTTTACACAAGCTAGTACCAAATCTCAGTAAATCATTCTTTGCTAACTCATATGGTATTCTCGTCATTCTGGTAGCCTGTTTTATTATGTGGCAGCCTTTCAGATACTTTAATCAAACTGCTTTTGAGCTCATAGCATTTTGTCTCATATTTATTTGGCTAGTACTATTCTTACGTACCATTACAAATCTCAAAAATAGCCTTGTTGCCTAGTAGTGGGTAGTTGAACCCTCTTATTGTATCCAAAAAAAATTTTGACTATACTTATACATAAGAATAATTAATTAGGAGAAGTGTATGGAAAATGCAGCAGCAATGCCAACGCGTAGCTCATTAGTCTGGCGCGGTCTGGCAAATATACTATTGGGTTTGGTTGCCATTGGTTGGCCAGATCTAACCTTGTACGTATTAGTAATCGTTTTTGCGATCAATATTATTGCAGTCGGTGCAGTCGATCTGTTTCGCCCCTTCTTTGAAAAAAATACAAAACACGCAGTTCTCACAGTTGTATTGGGCCTTCTATCAATAATGGTTGGTTTCTACTTACTAGGTAGACCAGAATTAACAGTTAGTATCATGGGATTGGTTGTGGCATTCTGGGCAATGCTATTTGGTATCTCAGACCTATTTATTGGTTTTGGGGATTCGTCTAACCCAGCTGGTTACAGAATATTATTCATCTTCACTGGTGTACTTTCTATTCTGTTTGGTTTCTACTTGTTAACCTACCCAATCGCTAGCTTAGTTACCTTAGTATGGATAGTAGGGGTATTTGCTCTACTGAGTGGTATTACCTACATTATTGGTAGCTTCTTTCTGCCAGACGCAAAAAAATAAGTAACTTTACGTTTCTTAAGCATAAAAAGCACTCTTGTTTCGTAAGGGTGCTTTTTATTTGCCAATGGCTCAACGAAGACATACAATAGAATAAACATAAAGGAGATACTATGCATCTAGAAATTATTGACACACCCAGCCGCAATGCCGTTGCTTGGCGCGGTATTACTAACATACTATTAGGTATACTCATACTGGTTTGGCCACAAATCACAGCGTACGTAGTAGTATTACTCTTTTCTATCAATCTCATTACTGTTGGCTTGTTTGCAATACTCGAGCCGTTATTTGATAAGAACAACGAGCACTCTATTATGGCTGTGGGGCTGGGTATTCTTGGCGTAACTTTTGGGGTCTACCTCATTATTAAGCCCGAGTTTGCTGTTGGCCTCATTGGTATACTTGTGGCTTTCTGGGCATTACTCTTTGGTATTTTTGATCTAATAATTGCCAGTAAAGAAATAAGAAACAAAATGCAGTTTGCCTGGGTATATGCCATTATAGGGTTTATATCAGTTATTTTTGGCTTGTATATGCTCTTTTCACCATTACAGGGCATACTCGCAATTGTTTGGATTATAGGCCTCTATGCAGTGATTGTTGGTGCTACACTGGTACTCTCAAGCATATTAATGAAGCCAGTTACTGAAGTAAAAATAGTTAAAAAAAGAAAATAAGATGCCAAAGGCTCAATCAAAACCCACACATACTCCTACTAAAGC
>JACDEK010000074.1 GCA_013816445.1 Candidatus Saccharimonadota bacterium | reverse complement strand
GGGCAAGAGTTTGGGGTGAATCGTGAGCGTATTCGCCAGATTGAAGCCAAGGCTTTAACTAAACTACGTAAACACAAAGATTCAAAAAGACTCAAGGACTATATTCAGTAAAAAATAATTAAAAATAGACTCCTCATAATATCGGGAGTCTATTTTTTATTCTTCAGTGTCAGCTTGGGTTTCGATTCTTGTGATAAGTTCTATTTCTGCTTGGCTGAGTGGTTGGCCACTGCGTTGCTTAGCTTTTGTTTCTAGGTACTGTCTGGTTTGTGCTAATTTTTCAATTCCAGTTTCTTTTTCTTCTTTTGTCAGTCGCCAATCTTCATCAGGTACTCGTGGGTCACGAGGTGGAGGAGGTGGTGGGTCGCCAGCAAGATATTTTTTCATCCATTTAGCATTTTCTTGGCTTGGAGTAATATACCCAAGGTCTTCTTGTGTAGATAGCTCTCTGTCGTCTGAACTTGGTGTGGGTTCTGAAGTGTTCATAGTATTAATTAAAACAGATAAATTACAAAAAGAAAAACCAACCATGTGTTCGAAACGAGGAACACAGAGGGTCGGTTTGTATTGGTTTTGAAAGGACCAGCAACCTTTTTGGAGTTTTGACTATCCGCCGGTTTTGATACCGCCGTTGTCGACGTCGGAGACGCCACCAGCTGATGTGCTGGGTTTGGCGGTGTCGGCGTTATAAAGGATCAAAGAGGTATTAGTGATGTCCATCGGCGAATCGGCCTCAAGATAGAGTCCATTCCATTTGATCTCGATATCTTCGGTAATGAAGAAGCCAATAGCATGGGGTTCTGTGCCCCAAGTGCCATTGTCGCCAGGTGACTTGGTAACGGACTGGCCATAGCAGCTGTTTGTGCCACAGTTGTATCCATTCACCTTGTCCTTGGTGGTCAACTGACTATTGAGGTCAAAAACCATGCCAAATCACCGAAAAGACATTGATAAAAAAATGCTTCTAATGCGTACTTTTTATGACCCCAAACTGTTTGATATGCCGGTTGAGATCAATATCTATGGTGACAAAGTAGCTTACTTAAGTTTTGGTGAAGAAGTAATAGGCACAATTATTCATAGCCCACAGATTGCTCAGGCTCAGCGAGAATTGTTCAACATGATAAAACTAGCCTCAAAATCTAGTTAGTGCGATAATTAACTGATGAAACGCAAAAAACTGGTTATTTTTGACGGACACGCCTTGGTTCACAGAGGGTTTCATGCTATTCCGTACTTGACCACCAAAGATGGTACACCAACCAACGCAGTCTATGGCTTTACTATGATGATGCTTTTGGCATTACGTGAGCTCAAGCCTGACTACGCAATTGTGGCCTGGGATGCGCCTGGTAAGACGTTTCGACATGATCAGTTCGCAGACTACAAAGCAACACGTAAAAAAGCCCCAGACGAGCTGTATGCGCAAATGCCGCTAACTAAAAAGGTTGTTGAAGCCTTTAGTATTCCGCTCATTGAGGCACCTGGCTTTGAAGCTGACGATGTGATTGGTACTCTGACTACTAAGTATGGCAAAACGCACGATGTAGTTGTGGTCACAGGTGATATGGATGAGTTACAGCTGGTGACAGATCACGTTGGTGTGTACACTATGCGCAAAGGTTTTACTGATACTTTTCTGTACACTCCCAAAGAAGTATTTGATAAATATGGCGTCACTCCAGAAGAGTTTATTGTTTATAAAGCTCTAAAGGGTGATACAAGTGATAATATTCCAGGTGTAGCTGGTGTAGGTGATAAAGGTGCAACTGCGCTGGTGGCAGAGTACAAAACTCTCGATGTTATGTACCAAAACCTCGATGTTATAAAGCCAGCACTGGCCAAAAAGCTTGAGGCCAGCAAAGATAATGCTTATCTTTCTCTTGATCTGTCGCGTATTAAATGTGATGTTGAGTTTGTATTTGATCTCAAAGATTCGGCCTTGCATGAATATGATCGTAAAAAAGTATTTGATTTATTTCATGAGCTAGAGTTTAAGAGCTTGCTCAGTAAACTCCCTGGTCAGATAGTCAGCGATGAGCCTCAAACTAATTTACTCGAGGAGCAGGCTGTTGAACAAGCCGAGAAATTTAATCGTGATCATTTAAAAACAGCCAAATACCACTCAGTTACAACCAAGCAAGAATTAACAACTCTTGTTGAATTACTGATGAGCCAGCCAACTATCTCGGTAGATACTGAGACCACTAGTGTAGATGTTATAGAAGCTCGTCTAGTAGGTATTTCGCTTAGCTGTAAAGAAGGCGAGGCCTACTATATACCTGTTGGGCACACCAGTACCCCAGCAGATATTCCTTTTGATCAGTCATCATTACTGGCTGACGTCTCACCAGAGCTTGAGCTGGCAGATGGGCAGCTCGATAAACAATATGTTCTTGATCAGTTAAAGTCTGTTTTAGAAAACCCCAAAATAGGCAAGATTGGGCACAATATTAAGTATGATTACCAGATATTTAACAGAGCTGGTATTGATCTCAAGCCTATTGCCTTTGATACCATGGTGGGTGTATTTTTGATTAATCCAATTGGTCGTGCGCAAAGCCTTAGTGAGCTAGCATACGGCGAGCTTGGCATCTCAATGATTGATATTACCGAGCTGATTGGCAAAAAGGGTAAAAATCAACAAACATTTAATGTTATTTCTATCGAGCAAGCTACACAATATGCTGCCGAAGACGCCGATATTGCCTGGAGACTGTACAAAAAAATAGTTCAACAATTACAAACCGAACCGACCGGTACAAAGAAAATGTCAAAAATGGCTAGTGAGCTAGAATGGCCACTCATTGAAGTGTTGGGCGATATGGAGCTGACAGGTGTATCACTAGATGTAAAATTTCTACAAAAATTATCTGATGAATTTACTAAAAAACTCAATAACTTACAGAAATCTATCTGGAAATACGCCGGTAGAGAATTTAATATTAGCTCTACACAACAGCTCAAAGTGGTGCTATTTGATGAGCTCAAGATTGATATTACAGGGCTTAAAAAAATAAAAACTGGCGTTAGTACAGCAGCTAGTGAGCTAGAAAAACTCAAAGGCAAGAGCCCAATTATTGACCTGCTTTTTGAGTATCGTGAGCTTTCAAAGCTTATTAGTACCTACGTAGATGCTTTACCTCAGCTTGTTGCTCGTGATGGTAAGATTCATACTAGCTACAATCAAACCATCGCCCAAACAGGGCGTCTGAGCAGTACAAACCCTAATCTACAGAATATACCTGTTCGTACAGAAGTTGGTAAACAAATTCGTAAGGCTTTTGTGTCTGACCCTGGTAACCTATTTGTTTCAGCTGATTATAGCCAGATTGAGCTGAGACTAGCAGCGGCTTTAGCAGATGACAAGCCGATGATTAAATCATTTCAAGAAGGTGCAGATATTCACGTTGCTACCTCGGCTGAGATGTTTGGTATTAAGCCAAGTGAGGTCACAGCAGAACAGCGCTACGCCGCCAAAGCCATAAATTTTGGGGTCTTGTATGGCATGAATACGCATGGTCTCTCGGTGGCGACTGGCTTTGACTATGCTCAGTCAAAAGACTTTATTGATCGATATTTTACATTGCGCCGAGGTGTAGCTGACTATATTGCCAGTATCAAAAAAATGGCCCATGACAAGGGCTATACAGAGACAATATTTGGTCGCCGACGTCCGTGCCCAGATGTACTATCAAGTAATTTCTTGGTGCGTTCAGCTGCCGAACGAGCTGCCGTAAATATGCCTTTACAAGGTACGGCGGCAGATATGATGAAGCTTGCAATGGTCAGAATACATAAGGTTTTGCCAGATGGCGCCAAGCTAATATTGCAGATACATGATGAACTTATTGTTGAGTGTACAGAGG